>JACOYJ010000055.1 GCA_016181885.1 Candidatus Pacearchaeota archaeon
TTGTTAAATGCATCTGCTCTTTTACCTGTTGTATAATAAAAAGTATTCATGCTGCCTGTATCAGAAGCATTCACTCCTTCTATGCTGATAATCTCCTTGACTTTAAGCTCCTTAGCTAGCTCAACCAATACTTCTGAGATCTTCCATTCCAGTCCAGTTACGCTGCTCAAAGCATGCAGGATTACTATGTTTTCTTTCTCAGCAAAATAGATCTCTAATGGCTGGATAATCTTGCTATCATGTACAGCAACCAACGGCAGCAATTTATCGCTCCATATCCTGCCTATAGACTTTGCCTTTAGATGCTCAATCAAGAACTCAGTTGCAATCGTTCCTACAAGGCCAAAGCCAGGAAATCCCTCTATAACTATTGGGCTTTTTGGCTTAACAGTCAATTCTATGTGCATTGATAATTGGAATATCTATTTCTTTATATAGCTTTTGTTTTATAATCCCACTTAATAATAGCAAAATTAAAATCAAAAGCTTTTTAAACTAGCTACAAGCTTAAAAAAGCCAAATTAAAGGAGGCATGGAAGATGGCAGATGAAGATGATATTGACATTATGGAAGGAGATGAGTTAGATGAAGATTCTGATGATTTGGATGAAGACAATGATGAAGATGATTTAGATGATTTTGAGGATGATGATGACGAGCCTGAAGGGGATGATACAGGAGATGATTTTGACTAGTTCTTCTTAATCTTTATTTTGCCAACTTTTATATATTTTTCTTACTTATATATTATCTATGAGCCAGCTTATCAGATCAAGAAATATTGCTATAATGCTTATCATATTCATAGTCTTGTCAATAGTCTCTTACCTAATATTGCAAATATCAAAGAGAGGAAGATGAATTTAATTGTGAGGACGCAGAAGGAACTGGGAGTTGGATTGAAGATGATTCAGAATTTGAATTTAACATTAGTGAAGAATCATGCCATCTTATTGAAATCGTAGCGACAGATAATGTTGACAAAACATCAACGCACAAGCAATGTGTTTTCGTTGATAATAGCGCACCAGAGCCAGAGAAAACAGTTGAAGAGCCAAGCGAACCATGGGATGGATTAGACGCAAATTTCTATGATTTAGCAGAGTTCTGCTCTGTAGAAGGAAATTGCTGGAAAGTTACAACTATGACTCCAATAACTCTTGACTGTCAAGATGTAGAGCCACATCCAGTTGATCATGAAGAGATTTTCTTTAAAGTAGAATTAGATGGAGACGATTACACGGAGAGATATTGTGAGAACATAGCAGGAGGAGAATATAATATTAATGAAGATGGTTATTGTTATGTTTCAGGAAAAGAAGCTCCTGTAATATTCCACTTTACAGAAGAATCAGAACATAATTTAAAATACTATTGCATAGATGCTCTTGGAAATAAAGGGCCGGTTGATGATGAAAAATTCAAAGTTCAGGGAGATGCTTTCACAATAGAGATTAACAAAAAATGGAATTTAATTTCTGTGCCTGTAAAATTGTTAGATGATTCAATGGATGTTGTTTTTGAAAGCCCTAACAGCTTAGTGCAATCTGTCTGGCAGTTTGATGGAACAGAATGGTTTGTTTACACACCAGACGGAAATTCTGACAACGATGGCATAACAACTATGGAGCCAGGATGGGGTTATTGGATATTGGCAAACGATGACACAGAACTTTTAATTGGAGGAAGCTTAATAAGCCCTGCAATGACTCCCCCTGACATAAATATTGTTTCTGGATGGAATCTCGTTGGCTATTATGGGATTAATGGACCAGGATGCCCCGATGGAATCTGCACAGAATACAACGGACCTGCTGGAAATGGCAAGGAAGCAAGATGTATGCTTAATACTTTAGGGAACAGCATATGGGATAAAGGGTTTACCTCTTTATGGACATACTGGGAACCAGACAATCCAAACCAATGGAAAGATTTAGATCAATATGATAACCTTGACCCAGGAGCAGGATACTGGCTGTTTTCACAAGAAGAAGGAATCTATGCACCATCTACCACATGCAGTGGATTTTTTTAGAAACATTTATTAAGTTTAATTGAAGAATAAAAAAATGAACAAACAATTTCCAAGGGGTGATAAGGCAGCCTTGGCAGTGATTGTTTTAATTGTGGTTTTAAGTGTGGTTTCTGCACTGACTGGAATTCCCCATCAATTTTGGGGAAGTGTTAAGGATAGTTCTGGAAATTCTGCTCCAGATGGTATTTTAATAGTGGCGAGAATAAATGGAGAGGACGTTGCCGCCACAACAACAAAAAATGGAAATTATGGCTTGGGCCTGCCTCAATTTTATATTCCAGACCCGGATGGAAATAGGGCTGGAAAAAAGATTGAATTCTTTCTAAATAATGCAAAGGTTGCGGAATATGTCTTTACAAACGGAGGAACTACTGAAATAAACTTTGTTTCAACAGAATCATTTAGCTCTTCATCAAGTTCCTCGTCGAGCTCAAGTTCTGGCGGCGGAGGGGGAAGTAGTTCATCATCGTCAAGTGGAGGCGGTGGAGGAGCCAGAACAACAACCACTCAACAAAATACACAGGCTACAGCATGTGAAGAAAAATGGGAGTGTTCTGACTGGCTTGAATGCATCGGAGGAGTTGAAAAAAGAGTCTGCACAGACACGAATAACTGCGGGACAGAAAATAACAAACCTTCAGAAGAAAAAGAATGTAAAGTTGAAAATCCAGGAACTCAATCAGGAATCACTGGAGCTGTTACTGGAATAATCAATGGGGTAAAAAACAAAACCGTCTTGCTAGCAGGAATAATTTTCGTTTTAGGAATTGCAGTTCTAACAATTGTCTTCAGAAAGAAAAATAATTTTACGATGAATAGGATAAAATAGTCAATCCAGATTATTAATCTATTAAGATTAACGTTCGTTAAGCTATTGACAATGCATTAATTGAATGTTTTTAAGGCTATTAATGGCAAAACTAAGTAATACGAAAACATCTCCACTAATAAAGTAAATTAATATCTCGCCTATTTTTATGCGGGCTTATATATTCCAAGCAAGTTTAAGTTATCAATTAGCCAAATTTCTTCGTCGATAAACTAAATTAATGTGAAAATATTTTTAATTTTGGTTAAGATAAACCAAGCCAATCAAATAAGGTTCAAATTAATATAAAAACAACTGATTAATCTTAAGCTAATTTAATATAATCAATGCGAGTTTAAATTATCACAAATTTAGTCTTGAGAAGCGGCAAATTTAGGGACTAATAAAATATGCCTAAAACATAATTAAAACAAAAGGCTTATAAACTATGGTAATTTAAATTACCATATGGTAGAGAATATTAACAATATTAAATTGGAATTGATTGGCTTGTTCAGGAGCAATTATTTTAACCGGTTTTATATAATAGAGATGGCCAAATTAATAGGAAAAAGCCATGTTAGCCTATTGCCGCATTTAAAGAGTTTTGAAAAAAATAAGATACTTCTATCAAAAAACATTGGAAAAAGCAAAGTTTTTTCACTTAACTTAGAAAACAATCAAGTAAGAGAGTTTTTATCCCTAAGTGAAAAGAAAGAAACACTAAATCTATTGAACAAAGAGTTTTTAATAAAAAAATTATATGATGAAGTTCTTAAATTAGATTTAAATGGCTGTTTGATTATATTCGGGAGTTATGCTTCTTTAACGCATAACAAAGAAAGTGATATTGACCTATTATACCTTGGAGAATTAAAAGGAGGCAAAAAGAAAGAAATAAAAGACTTTGGCAAAATTTACCACAAAGAAATTCATCTAACTTCTATGAATCTAAACCAATTCAGAGAACAACTATTTAAACAAGGAATATTGGTTAAAGAAATTATAAATAATCACATAATTTTATATAACCACGACATATTTATTAATGAAGTGTGGAGGCATTACTATGGAAGAAAAGAAAGATAGCTATTCTTTCTGCTTTAGGAAGGCTGGGAACTTAAAAATTATTAATCCTAATGAAGGGCTTGTTGGAGTTTATAAGAGAAAATCAAGGTCGGCATTAAATATGCTTGAATCAGCTAAAGAAAAACAAGAAGATGAGTGGATTTTAGACACTTCTTATTATGCAAAATACTTTATGGTTTATGCCTTATTTATGAAAGTTGGGATAGGATCAAAAATACATGACTGTACTATCTTTGCTTTAAATTCTTTGTTTGTAGAAGAAAAAATAATTGATAAAGGTATTTATGATGAACTTGAAAAATCCAAGGAATTAAGAGTTGGAGCTCTTTATTATGACAAAAATTTTGGCAGAGAAGAAATATTGAAAAGAGCCAAAACTGCCCCAGAATTTTGCTTAAAAGTAGAGTCGGTTATTGACAAACTTACTAATTCAGATGTAGAAAGAGTAAGAAATAAGTTTAAAGTTTTAAAGAATATTTAACTTTTTTAAAAACTAATTAAAGTTGCATAATTCAAGCGAGTTAAAATTATCGTAAATTAAATCCCACGAAGCAGCCAAATTGGTGTTTTATGAAAATAAGAGCAAAAAACACTTTTAAATTTTCTTATTCGCTGATGAAACTATGCTGAAACCAATTTATTTTTGTTTCATTTATTTCAAGTGATGACAATATACTTGTTTTTTCGACGACAACAATCTTTTTAAAGAAAACCTTTTTTGTGATATCATGGTAGTAAAAGAAGTGGCCTCAAAAAGGGGCTTTTTTGGAATAAATTTTTCTTACACAAAATTGCAAAAAAAACAATTCACAAATCATAGTTATACGTATAACGTGTATAACAGTAAAGGGTTGAATTTTATTCAACAACTGAGCCCTTGCTTTTCAAAAAAGCTTGGGGAAGAAATAGCTGAAAGGGGGTATAAATAAAATAAATAAAATGAAAAAAACAGCATTATTATTTATGCTGGGAATTTTATTATTTGCAAGCGGATTAGTTAGTGCTGTTACTCACGATATTGATGGAGAACCAGACACGTGTTGGGAAGATCAAATTTGCACTTGTACAGCAGATGTATCTGAACCTAGTGAAGAATGGTACAACCCAGAATTAGTCCCAATAGAATGGGATTATGATTATTGTAGCATACTTGATCAAGAAGTTTACTATCGTACATCAACTAATGGAGTTGGTGAAGAATGTAACGGAGGATATTATTCTATTGAGGAGTTAGATAATTCTGTAGATAGAGAACATGATTGGTTAAATGCCGATGAGGATGTGTCTGACCTTGATGGAATTTATTGTGCATGTATTTATGGTGAACAGACTGGAAGCCTTCCTGGAGTACTAGACTGTTCTCTTGGATTTATGTTTGATGACAACGAACCTAACTCTGAAATCTTCTTTGGAGATGGAACAATCTATTTAGATGACGATCCTTATATAAATACTGAAATACCAGTAACAGTAACTTGTGAAGATGATGAAAGCGGGCCAGATACAATTTATTACAATATCTACACTGAAGACGAAGATGGTGAATGGGAATTGGTTCCAGGTCACGAATTTTCTTATGAGGGATATGAGGTAACTTTTTACTTCCATGAACAATCAAGACACATGGTTGAATACTGGTGTGTTGATGAAACTGGAAACGAAGAATCACCCCACAATGAACAGATTGTATTTGTAGATACACAAGCTCCAGTCTTTATTGATAAAACAGTTGGAGAGCCAAATGTTCCTGGATGCGACGAAGAATGGCAATCTTGCGATTGGTATGTTACACAAGACACAGAAATCTGCTTAACAGTTGAAGATCCCGAGCCTCATCCTGTCGGAGGCGTTAAAGTCTGGTGTGAATACTCTTGGTGGAATGAAACAACCCAAGGACGTCAAGAACCGTTCCAATTGGAATTGGATGAGACTAACACCGGTTGCTTTCAATATGGCCAAGATTCATATCACGAGTTGTATTGCTGGACAGAAGATGCCCTTGGCAATACGGATTATGATGAACAGGAATGCACTAATGGAGAATTAAACACAGGACAGTTATGTGAAGCAGACATTGTTGACACACAACCACCAGTAATAGAAAAGACAATTACAGGACCATGGTTTGGAAATTGTCCTCCTGAAAATGAAGGAGACGAGTGCTATGTTGATACTGAAACAAGGATAATGGTTGATGCAGTTGACCCAGGGCCACATCCTGTGAATGATGTTTTATGCTCTTATGAGTATCAGACAAGATGTGCAGAGGGTGATGATTGTGAAGAAACAAGTGGAGGTAGTAATGGTCTATTAGAAGTTCCATTTGAAATTTCATTCCCAGAAGAATCATTCCATGATTTGTGGATAACCTGTTGGGACGCATTAGGCAATGAAGTAACAGACTTTGAAAGTTTCATTGTTGACAAGACAGCACCCGCTTTGAATAAAACAGTCGGAACGCCAAACTTCAATTGTGAAAATGACTTATTCGGAAAATGTGAAGAAGGTTGGGATTATATAATTCCGATGGACACTCCTATAACAATGAGCTGTGAAGATCAAGAACCACATCCTTCTGGAGTAAAGGAGCTATGTTATAGCGTTACTTTGGATGGAGTGTTGCAAGACAATCCTTATCAATATTGGTATTACAACTATAATTGGGAAGGAAGTTATTGGAATGAGGAAACTGATTCGTGGTGTGTTCCTGTGGATGACAAACAGGAAATAAACATCGAATTCAAAGAAACATCAGAACATCAGCTTGACTTCTATTGCGTTGACAATGTTGACAAACAATCTACTACAGATTCTGAAACCTTCAAAGTTGAAGGGGAAGTTGTGGAGATTCCAATATACAAAAAATGGAATTTAATATCTGTTCCATTTGACTTACTTAACGAAGATGTTGAAGATGTCTTTAGCCAGTTGGAAGAAGACGGAACACACATAACTGAAGTTTGGACTTATGACGAGGATGGATGGCATGTATATCACAGCAATATATCTCTACCTTCAGATTTAGAGACAATTGAACCTGGATATGGCTATTGGGTTCACGCTGATTGTGAAACCAACGACGAAGATGAATTGTGTGATGACTTGGAAGTAGGGGGGGCATTATTAAGTGCTGGCCCTGAAGTTCCTCCAACACGAGAGCTACAGGCAGGTTGGAATTTAATTGGTAGATACTACAGTGTTGAAGAAGAGCAAGAAGCTGGTTGTGCGCTATCTTCATTAGTAGACACATCAATGGGATTCCCTAGATGGAGTTCTCTATGGAGATATAATGCAGCTGGGATCAATGACTGGTTTGAAGGCCTAAATTCCTGGGACTGGACTTATCACGGCGAGGGATATTGGGTTGAAATGGATGTAGAAGATTTATACAGCCCAGCGACAACTTGTCAAAATTTCTGGGACTAAAATTTAATTTTTTATTTTTTCTTTTTCTTTATTTTTTATGGACTAGCTGGAGCTTTGAAAAATAATTTTAAATGCAAAGAAGGTTGAAATGAAGAGAAATATGAAAGAAAGGAAGTGTAACAAAATATGTATCACTTTAATATTAAAGTGTAATAAAATATGTATCACTTTAGAAAGATTTATAAATTCAATATTATTAGAAAGATTATGAACAGAGAAAACTTATACTCTATACTATTCGAACAGCAGAAGGATTTTGAAGATGAAAAACCAACAATACCCAGAGAAATGGTTGAAAAAGCCATAAAGTTAATTTCTTTAGAAATGCCATTAGTTATAACCGGAATTAGAAGATGTGGCAAATCTTTTCTCTTAAAAATAGTAAAGGATAAACTAAAATTAAAAGATAAAGATTATTTTTATATTAACTTTAATGATGATAGACTTATAAAATTTGAAGTTGAAGATTTTCAAAAGATAATAGATTTTATTAATGAACAAAATTATAAAAAGAAATGCTTCCTTTTTATTGATGAAATTCAAGAAGTTTTTGGCTGGGAAAAATGGATAGATAGGATAAAAAGCAAATACAAGATTTTTATTACTGGCTCAAATTCAAGGCTATTAAGCAGTGAGATAGCAACAATTCTTACTGGAAGATCAATAAGTCTAAGTTTAACTCCCCTTAATTTTAGAGAATTTCTTCAAGCAAATAAAGTTAGTATAAAAAATTGGAGACTTGACTTAAAAGAGCAGGCAATAATACGCAAAGAGTTAAAGTCTTTCATTGAAACTGGTGGGATACCAAAAAGAGTTATTACCGGACAAAATATTGTTATTAGAGAACTCTACGAAGATATTTTATATAAAGACATAATCAAGAGATTTGCAAAATTAGACAGGCAGATAAAAGAACTTGCTATTTTTTTCTTTTCAAATCCTTCTTCTTTAATAAGCCTTAGAACACTATCTAAAATGTCTAAGTTAAAGAATATTGCAACGGTGAAGTCTATTCTGGAATCTTTTGAGAGTTCATTTTTGTTCTTTTTTCTTAATAAATTTGATTATTCAATAAAAACTCAAATTCAAAATCCTAGAAAAGTTTACTGCATAGACAACGGCTTCTTAATTAATATGGGTTTTAGGCTTTCAGAAGATAAAGGAAAGTTACTAGAAAACTCGATAGCAATTGAATTAAAAAGAAGAGAAAAAGAAATATTTTATTATTCTGAAAAATATGAGTGTGATTTCTTAATAAGAGAAGGAAATAAAATAAAAGAAGCCATACAAGTAACTTATGAGCTAAACGAAAAGAACAAAGAAAGAGAAATAGCTGGTTTAATGGAAGCTTTGAATAAATTTAAACTTAAAGAAGGGCTAATTATAACTTTTGATCAAGAAGAGAAAATTGAGATTGAAGGAAAGACAATAAAAATTATTCCTGCCTGGAAATGGCTCTTATCAAAATAATTAGAAAGAAATTAGTTTGATTTTCACTCGTTCACCTATTAATTACTCCATTAATAAAACAAAGCGGGTAAGTAATAAATTTTAATGCTGGGTCAATATAAACAAGTTAATCAAAGCAAATTTAGGATAATCCTAGTGGGCGGGAAGAGGTTTAATTAGCTCAATTTCTCGTCTATAATTTAACTAATCTTGATAAAATATATTTAAACGGATAACAATGCTTTTAAAGAGACTTATAATTAATGGATAATGGATAAAAGACTCATAGCGGTGTTCATGCTAATTTTTGTTGTGGGATTTGTTCTAGCAATCCCAATGCCACATCAGTTTTACGGCGACATTACCTACAACGGACAGCCTGTTCCAGGACAGTGCACTATTACCGCCAAAACTGTCGATTTTACGACAGAATGCAAAACCAACAACGGTCAATATGGATATTCTCCTTTCATGTGCATTGTTGATGGAAATGATGGCGACGAAATAACTTTTTCCCTTGATAGCAAAATTATCGGCACCTCTATTTTCGAGTCGTTTGCTAATACTAAACTTAATTTTGCCATAAACTTTTCTACGAACTGCCCAATAGCCCAGTATTGCGGCGATGGAGTTTGCAATAATGGGGAAACCTGCTCGAGCTGTTCGGGAGACTGCGGTCAATGTTCCTCAAGTTCATCGTCGAGCTCAAGTTCTTCCGGCGGTGGCGGAAGTTCATCTGGGGGCGGTGGCTCAAGTTCTGGCGGAGGAAAAAAACCTTCAAACAATGGGACAACTTTATTGAACACCAATAATACCAATAACACTAGCACTGGAGTAATAAATTTAAATGTTGAAGATAATAATGAAGAAGAAAACCAGCAAGGACAAGGTGCAAGAATAACTGGAGGAGTTATAGGATTTGTTTCTTCCGGCAGCGGGCTTGGAATGATATTTGCAGTTCTTGTAATTGTTGCAGGATTAGGGGTTATATTATTGAAAGGAAGGAATCAGAAAGATAAAATACCGATGCCTAGCTCACCGCCTCAAAATGTCAAGAAATAAAAAAAGTTCTAAGATGGAAATATTAGAAGTAGATTATGATGTAATTAAGAGAGCTGCTGAAGAGAGATTAAAGAACGCTATCAATGATTTGGAGCATAAGGCTTCGTTGGGGGCTGTTGGACCTTTTTTTAGAGCAATTGTTGGTTATGAGACAGCTAAAGAAGAATGTCAAAAATCAAACAACGGATTATACGATTTTAATGGTAGTATAAATAATCTAAACAGAGGAAGAGATTATATCAAGAGGGTTGAATGTATTATGCAAGAAGTTGGAGGCAATTATTGGCTTTATTAAAATGAATTACAAAATCATCTTATCTATCCTTGCAATATTTTTAATCAGCGCTATTTACGCAATTTCCTGCGTAGATACGGATGCGCTTGGAGATAATGTCAAAGAAAGCCTTTACAATAGGCCTGATGAACCAAGCTTGCAGGAAGTATTAAATGATGAAGGATATAGCTTAGATGCTGATAATGATCAGACACAAACCCAAATTTGGATTGCCGGCAGCGATGCTGAATTTGAAGTTAAGTATTTAGGAGTTAACTCTGCCAAAAGACACCATTTTGGATATTACTTTAATGGAGACTTGAGCAGTTTTGTTGAATTATTTGACAGCGGCGTAGCTTCAGTCGGAAACAGCTTTACTTTCAGCATTAATTCTGGAGATGAAATAGGTTTTGCAATAAAAACATATAACTTAGAAGGAGATGCTGGAGATTACGCAACTGAAAATTCCCTCAACTCCGGAGTAGATAGAGCAGTTGTTTATGAAAATGGAGATGAATTTATTTTGGGATTGGAGGATTGGGGAGATTATGACTATCAGGATTTAGTTGTTTCTGTTAAATTCGTTGAATGCTCGAGTAATGAATGTCTGGAAGATGTTTCAATTAGATATTCTTATGGAAACTCCTACGGAACTGGGATTGCAATAAGGCCTGAAGGCAGCGGAGATTCTGGGTGGATTGGAGAAACCCCTGCAAATTTGGATAAGGGAAATTACGAGTTGAAATATTTCATTGATAATCATAAAGAAGCTGATGATAATGTACACGTTGTTGTTAAGTTAGATGAGAATATTTTATCGGAATATGATTATACCATCAATGAAGGAAGTTATCATTACAAAACCGTTGATTTTAACACAGAACAGCTTTGCGGAACACATACACTCTCTCTCGAAGTCCAAAATAATAATGAATGCGATATGGGGGATAATTATGCAGAAAGAGATATTTATATTCAATGCCAATCTGAAGAGCCAGTATGCGGAAATAGAGATTTAGAGCCTGAAGAACAATGTGACTTTGGCGCATTAAATGGATTTTTGTGCTGGGCTACATATGGAAATATTTGTAATTATTGCACATCTTCCTGCAAGTTGAAAACAATCAATGGAGGCTTGTGCGGCGATGGAATAAGGCAGTCATGTGAAGAATGCGACGACGGAAACACGCAAAGCGGAGACGGGTGTTCAGAAACTTGCAGAAGCGAAATTCCAGAGCCTGTTTGCGGGAACAATATTCTTGAAGAAGGGGAGCAATGTGACGACAATAATAATGTAGATGGTGACGGCTGTTCAGCTCTTTGCGAAATAGAAGCTGAAAGCTATTGCGGAGATAATAATATAGATCCTGGGGAGCAATGTGATGACGGGAATGTTGACACCGGAGATGGTTGTTCAGACCAATGTGTGATTGAGAACGGGCCTGTCTGCGGAAATGAAGTTATTGAAACTGGAGAGCAATGCGACGAGGGGCATGATAATGGAATAAGATGCGACAACAATGACCATTCGTGCGATTATTGCACAAACTCATGCCAAACAAAACATTTGCAAAAAGACAGAGATTCTGGCAATGACGATGATGATAACGATAATACTCTGCTCAGCTTTTCAAGTGCATGCGAACCTAACTGGGAATGCAGTGCATGGAGTCAGTGCAATTCCGGAATAATGAGAAGAGCCTGCATTGATACAAATGAATGCTTGTTGGAAATAAACAAACCAGGCGAAACAACAAGATGCGCTGTGCAAAAAGCCCTCGCTGGAGAGGAAGATGAAGGAAATAATTATTGGCTTTGGGTTATTGCCGGACTTTTAGTTTTGATAATTGCCATTATTTTTAATTTTAAGAATTTTTGAATTATTTTATTATTCCTTTAAGATAAGGCATTTGGGTTTCTATAAAGGAGATAATTTCTGATTTATATCTAGGATTTAAAGAAATTGCTTTATAACCAAACTTTTTATAAAAGAGTAACCACCCCAACTTAGCAAGGTCTTTTACAATTTCATCTAAATTCTGAAATCTTTTGAAATGCTCCAGTCTATCATATTTAGCGCCCCAATTGCTTTTTCCCCTTGCTAGAATAGACATGAGTCTGGCTTTATCAAATTCTAAAGACATAATAATTACAAGAAAATGTATATTTTAAATGTTGCTATTTTTGAAATAATTATTAACTTCACACAAAGATTTATAAACTATGGTTGTGGTAGTAGTATCATGAAACAAAAAGAAAACAAATCATTTTTTTTAATGCAATTCGGAGACACCCCTAAATTAAGAGTTTTAGATTTTTTGATAGGAAACCATTTCTTTGATTTTCCTATGACGGAAATTGCAAGAGGGGGGAACGTTAGTTATAACTCCTTTAAAGGGTTCTTTGAGGATTTTATTAAAAGCGGAATTTTAGTTAAGACAAGAAAAATTGGGAAATCTGATTATTATAAATTGAATTTGAATAATCCTTTTGTAATGAATCTCGTGAGGCTTGATTGGAGCTTGACAAAGAGGAATGTTCTGGATGATTTGAAGATTTCAGCTTGAATGATTATTCTAATTAATCTCTCTTAACTTCAACTGACTTTACTAACTCTGCAAGTTTGCCGTCTTTTTTTATTGGGAATGCTTCTTTAATTTTTCTAGAAACGTAATAACCAGCTCCAATTAAAACCCAGGTTGTTCCTTCAATAGCATAATTAAATATTATCGGGTCCATAATAATTGTTGAATAAAAAAGGTTTAAATAGGTTTGGTGTGATGTTTCATGCAGACCAGGTTGGCAGATTAGCCCCCCTTTAATTTGCTTATCTTCCTGACTTGCGCTAAATCTATATCAAATTTCTTTTCAATAAAAACTCCTTTAAATGAATCAATAAAATTTTTATCATTTACAACATTATGCAGCTTATGTAAATTATCTTCTACTTGTTTTAAGTCGCCAATAAACAAGATTTTCTTTATTAAATCTAAGTTTGTATCTTTTGCTAGTGCAGCTATATCTCTAAAATCAGTTAATCGCCCTGAATGGAGCTTCATAACAATTAACAGCTCTTTAATGGGAATTCTAGCAAATATCTCTTTTTCTATCCCAATTATTTTCTTCTTTATGGAATTCTTAAAAATTAGATTATAGCTAAATGAAGCATTTGTGCCTCTTGATGCCAAAGCATCAATTAAAATGTCCACACTTACCTGCTCTTTTTCATATCTTACAAACCTGGAAGAATAAATGTTTTCCAATTCTTTTGTAATTGTTTTCTTAAAATCTTCTTTTTTTAGTATCTTTTCAAACTTCAATAAATCACTTGATTTTATCACAATGTCTGCATCAACAGAAAAGCGGTGCTTGAATGCAGAAACAGCATAGCCGCCAACAACGATAAAATCTAAAGCAGAATCTATGAACTTTTGCAATATTTCAAAAATATCATTCTCTTTTTTTATTAAAGATTCCATTTTACAAATAATTAACCTCTTTGTATTTAACTTTTAACTTTTTATGATATATTTCATTAATCATTTCTAAAGCTGGCTCAAAATTATAAATGTTATCCTGCATGAACCCAATAGTATTATCTAAAGACTCAACTAAAAAATCATTTTTCTTGACAAATTCAAAACTGTCCAAGACTTCAACATTGTAAAAAACCCCTTTATTGGAATTAATCTTTAATCCTAATTTCTTACAATATGCTAAGAATACCGGGTAATCTACTTTTTTTATCTTTATAAAAATAGGATAATACTCTTTATACCTTCCAATATTGTATCTTCCTTCTGTCCAAATATAAACTGCATCTGTTTTAGTAAAACAATATTCTATTCCAAATAATTTTAATACAGAATAATAAAAATTAATATTCTTTAAATTATCTTTAATGAACTTTAAGATGCTTTTATAACTCTCCTTATCTTTTTGCAAAACAACACCTCTCCATTTTTCTTTTAAAATGCCCTCTTTAATTAACTCATTAATCCATTTATTTGTCCAACCATAAGACAAACCAATTCTTTTGGAAATAGAGCTAATGCTATCTTCTTTTCTTAAAGATATCAAAATCTTTATTATATATGGATTTAACAATTCTATTTTCATTTTGCTTCATAATTTATAGTATCATTATAGTGATAGTATTATTTAAACCTTTCTGTTTAAGAATTTTCAATCAACAAGCTTTTAAACTCTTATTTCTCTCAATTCGTGTAGACTAGGTCGGCAGATTAGCCCTCTGCCATTTGCAAACGGGCTTTAGGCAGACTGCAAGGAAGTGCGTGACTGAAATGTCAGAAAGTCTTTATTCCGACGCTGACGTTTTGTCCTCTTTGATCTTGCATATGCGAAACGGGTCAGGCCTTGATCGGAGCAGCCCTAAACATTTGTTAAGGTGCTTAGAGGGTAGCAGAACCGAGAAAGAATGAAGTCAACTTCTCTGGTTTTTTGGAAGCAAACTTCCGAGTCTACGTAGACTCGGAATTGGAATTTTATCTTGCGCTGACGCGTGTTTAAGTTTTAATCAATATAACTCTAAGATGTGTTAAGTTAATAATTATTTCCTGAGAAATAATTTCCAAAGAACATTGAGATAATGCAAAATAAATCTCGCGAAGCGACTAATTTTATTTTTATTTACTTTCCATAAACAGCTTCTATAAATTCTTCAAGGGCTTTTATTTTCTCCTGAACTGACGAATCCCCGTCAGCGTAAGTATATCCTCCAATCATGTAAGCAAATGTTTCTGCAATGTCTTCTTCAAGGCTGTGTTCTTTTGATATTCTATAAATAGAAGCAGTTTTGTTAAAAGAAGTCGGATGCATATTTGAATCCAAAATATTTTGAAGCTGGGAATAACGATAAAAATCAGCATCCTTGCTCACATAACCTATCTGCCTATTTTTTAAATCTAAATTAATTTGAGGCGCATTCAAGTTTATTTCTAGAAAGGTTTCCCTCAACTTTTGTGATGCAAGTCTTTTTTTTATTGCCTCTTTCATTTTATCGTAAGGCATACAATTAGCTTCATAAAGAAAAGTTGAATCTGTCGAATAGTCTATATTTCCATTTTTATTGGCATTAATATATTCTCCTACAATTATATGCCCAAACTCATGCGCCAAATTATCTCCAAAACTCCACAATAATCGATCTGAGAAAATAGGGTCGAGATAACCTGGGATAGAATCGATACGATTAGAGCTTGAGATGCTAACCAAATCTACCCGATAATTAAATCGCGAATCTATAGCATTATTAAAAGAAGAGCTCTTCCAAGGATGCTCGGATTGATCAACAACAATATTCAACATCTTTGTTATATTTGGATATCGCAAATTAATTGAATCAACAAGTCTAGCAATTTTTGATGTCTCTTCCACTGAAAAATCTCCCACAATATCTACATTAAATCTTTCTTCCAAGGTTGTTATTTTTCCTATTTCAAAGCTTAATGAATCCTGCGCCCTGCTTGCTGGAGAAAAAAATAAGAAAGCTGATAGGAAGCATGGAATCATTCTTGAAAGAATTTTAGAGACCATTTTACCACCAAAGCCTTGCAACTTTCATATTTAAAGATTTAGATAGTTAAAAGTATCTGTCTTATCCAGAAATAATGTCATCTCGACAAATAAGATAAGTCCTGTTGCAGAACAGGATATTATGAGAAAACTTAACAATGGATTAATTTTTGGAACTTATGAATTAAGTCTTTAATTAGAAAAATAATTTTTTAAATAGCTCTAATGATTATCTCTAAGATCAAATCTATCATGTCTTACAAAACCATCGGCGGCAATTAAACTATCTACCTTGCTTTCTGGAACTTCTATATAAAAAATATCCCTGTCTGGACAACCACAAGCAAGACAAACTGGGTCTAGATAAAGCTCTTTAACGATTCTTTTTAATGGAACTTTTCCATAAACATCATAATGCCAATAAATATCCTCCAAGTCAGTATATGAATTAGCATATTTTTGAGGATTTTCTCTTTTGTCCCTTTGCCATGTAGTCTCTCCACATTGATGGGTGTGCAATTTAAGCCAAGCGATTTCATTAGTTTGTACTGGAGGTTTTGAGTCTGTAGGCCTCTCACCAGAACAAATTGATATGGTTAAAGCTCCTAAAATTGAAGTTCCAATTAGGAAATTTCTAAGATGCTTTTTTCCATCTTTATTCAAAAATTAATTCCTTTTAGGATCATAATGGAAAAAGCCGTCATTCATCAAAGCCAAGGTGTCCTTTTCTGCAACTTCTGCAACTAAGGTGTATCCCCTTGGACATCCGCATGCAGCGCATGTTGGAAAAGTTCTTGCAGGCATAGCCCAAAAAATATCAATGCCTTGCTCAGCATAATATTCAAGAACGCTTAAAGAATCCGCTTCCCATGGGGTTTGCACGCATTGAACTGGCTTATATCCGAGCAAAGTTGTTTCAACCGGTCCTGTTAATTTACTGGAACACTTGGGGGTTGCCAAAACTGTTCCAATAGTCAATCCTGCTGTTAAAAGCAATTTTGAAATTTTGTTCATAGAAAAAATATAAATTATTGGTTTATAAATATTTATATCTTGTTAAGCCAAGTTCATAACTAAATGCCAATAGTTTAATCTCCCCAACAATTTTCAAATAACAAATATAATTACCTGCTCATTTCATTCGCAGATTTGACAAATATAATTACCTGCTCATTTCATTCGCAGATTTGCTATTAATGTTAATAATAAAATACATGACTATGTGGGTGGGTAATTTTTTATTTTAAGATTGCGGGTTTACTTTACACATCTTATTAGGAAAATATTTTTATGCTCAGTTAATATAACTAAGCTGAACAAAGAGAGTTCAAGTTATCATAAAACAAGCAACTTCTATAAATTTATAAAATCTCCTTAATTAGTTATTTTATGAAGATAGGTGACAAAGAAAAAAATCCGAGATTTTTTTATCCTTCGTTTTCTCCAAAAACGAGACAAGGGCAATTCTACATGCTTGCTGCTGTCATTTTGATTGGAATTGTTTTGAGTTTTATCGCAACCGCAAATTACTCGAGAAAAGCGGAAACGACAAAAGTCTACGACTTAAAAAAAGAGCTTGAAACAGAATCTGCGAGAGAGCTTGACAGGGGCGCTTTGAGCGGGACTTACAACTTAGACGAATTTACGCAAAATTTTTCAAGCCATGCCGGGTCTGGAGTTGATATAATCTATATTACTGCCGACGTTAGTTCCGGAATAGTTTCAAATTTGCAGGTTTACAGATATGAATACGATGTAAAATTAACTGATGTTGTCTTCAGCAAAAATGCCGGCGTTGTGAATGTAAACTGGGGCGGAAGCAATTATTACTACAAATTAAGAGAAGGGAAAAACTTTTATTTCCTGGTTTCTCAGTATATTGGAGGTGAAAAGTATGTTGCGAGGAATTAGAAAGAAAAAAGGTGTAAGCGAGATAGTTGGCTATGTTTTGCTCGTCAGCCTGGCAGTTGTCATGGGAGGAGTTTTGTATGCATGGCTTAGCAGCTGGATTCCAAAAGATATTCCGGACTGCCCTGAAGGAACCTCACTTATGGTAAAAGAACAGTCTTACGACTGCCAGACGCAAACTCTTTATTTAACGCTTGCAAATAATGGAAGATTTGGGATCGGCGGATATTTCATAAAAGCAACTGAAAGCCCCAGCCAAAAAGTTGCTACTACCGACATATCTCAATTACTCAACGATAGTTTCGGGGATGCTTTTAAATTTCCGCCAAGTTCTATTGTAATGGGCGACGCCAACAACAACACGTTTGTTCCAAATAGCGAAGTCCAAAACATATTTAATCTAGAAACAATCGGACAGATTTACAGCATTGAGATAATTCCGGCAAGATGGCAGACAGAAGATAACAGATTAAGGTTTGTTGCCTGCGGAGAAGATTCTATTCTTAAACAAGAAGTTAACGCAAGTTGCACATAAATTTAAAAATAAGAATAACTTTAATCTAAGATGAAAGGGGTTAAGAAAAAGAGAGGTATTTCGCCGGTTGTTGCGACGGTTCTTTTAGTTGCCATGGTAATTGTAATCGCGCTGATAATTTTCTTGTGGTTTAGGGGGCTTCAAGGAGAAGTCATAACAAAATTCGGTCAGAATATAGAATTAACTTGCGAAGAAGCTGAATTTTATGCTGAGTTCGACACTGCCACCGATGAGCTTAGGATTTCCAATATTGGAAACATTCCTATATTTGGAATGAAATTAAAAATGCAAAAACCAGGAAGCTACGAAACAGTTGACTTGAAAGACGTGAGTCAGTGGCCTGGCAGAGGAATAAGCCAAGGCGGGGCTTTTTCCGGAGCATTAAACCCATCACTGGATCCTGCAGTTGAAAAAATAGTATTGACTCCTGTTTTAATCGGGACAAGCGATAAGGGAGAAAGAACATTCACCTGCAACGAAGGAAGATTCGGCCAGGAGATAATTATTTAATGTTTTAAAATGAAGAGGCAAACTATTGGGAAAATTCAATTATGGATTGGGACTATATTACTGATAGTTGGGATTTTTGGCGCATGGTTCTTTTATATGGATGCTAAAAGTGACGCTTCTAAGTATTATGATTATGAAGTAGGATCTGGTAATTTAGGGACAGATACTTTAAGCATATTTATTTTGGAAGATTTATTAATTATAGAGAGAGGCATTAATTTCTTGGCTTTTTCTTTGTTGGGGATTTTAATTTCATTCCTCTTCATAACTCAAGGATTAGCAAATATGTCAACGGAGAGTGGAACAAGATGATAAATCATAAAGAAAAAAATCAAAGATTTTTTTATCCTTCGTTTTTTCCAAAAACGAGACAAGGTTTATCCGGCGTCGTAACAGCTTTGCTGTTGGTTTTGCTTTCTGTTGTTCTTGTGGGAATTGTCTGGATATCTGTTCAGAATTTAGTCACTCAAGAACTTCCGGAACAGGGATGCGTCAATGCTTTTGAAAAAGTCACTTTAGATGACGGACTGACATGCCTGCTGACAGCAGCCAATGAGCTGCAATTCTCTATAAATGTGGCTGATATAAATGCGGAAAAAGCTGTTGTAACTGTTGCCGGAAACGGAGCTTCGAAAAGTTTTGAGATAACTAATGTTAACACTGTTGTTGCAAACGTTAGGCCTTATGGCGGCAGCTACACAAATCCCGTCAAACTTCCCGGAAAAAATGCCGGGCTTACTTATGCTTATAATTTTAGTGTTGATGGATTCAACAGCAATCTCACGTCGATAAGAATCACGCCTATCGTCGGAGAAGAGCAATGCAGCACTTCTGACCAAATAACAGATATTGAGCCCTGTCCGCTGCCTTGATTTTAGAAAAATGATATTCAGTTAATCAAAATCCCCATCTTGATCATATAATGCTCTTCTCAAATCCCCATAGTCAGATACTCTTTCAGCAAAGTTGTCATTCAACCCAATAGGGTTTATTTCTTCGTCGTCGTTTCTTGATGCGACATATCTCATTGCATCAGCATCTCTTGGCAAGAAGCAGGCTTTTCCATTTACAGATACAACTCGCCCCAAGTCACGTCCCTCATCATCTTTTAACCTTCCTAAATTCTCCATATTAGAGAGACAAGGATTGTATTTATAAATTTTATTAACGAATCATATTTAGGAAAAGTATTAAAAGTATTTTTTGTTTAGTATTTTATGGAAGAGAAAGGTGATGAACTTATTTTAAAATCTTTGAGAAACAAAAAAGCGATTCGCGTCCCCGCCCAGCCAGTTCAGCGCCTCATGTCGCGAAAACGCTCGCAAGTCTGGGTTGAGACAATTGTCTACACTTTAATTGCGCTGTCTCTTATAGGGTTATTTCTTACTTTTGCAAAACCAAAGATAGAGGAAATTCAGGACAAATCAATTATAGAACAAAGCACCGACATTCTTGAGGAAATAAATAGTGTTATAATCTCTATTGTTCAAGGCGGGCCTGGAAATCAGAGAGTTTTAGAAGTTGGAATAAAAAAAGGAATTTTAAAAATTGACCCGGCGAGAAATCAAATCTCATTCGAGATAGAGGGAAAATATACTTATACAGAGCCGGGTCAAGATGGAAGCGCCGGGCCTTATATCCAGATAGGAGATATATTAGCAAGCACGCAAAAGCGGGGAAGAACAAGCACAGTAACCTTATTAAGCAACTATTCCAATATATATGATATAAAATATAAAGAGGGTGGAGAGTCAAAATCACTGGCAAGGGCCCAAGTTCCGTACAAGCTTATAATCTCTTACGACGGGGAGAACGGAAACGGACTGCCTGAGATAAACTTTGACTTACAGTAAAATGCCGTTGCAAAAAGAACAGGAGAAAGCGATACAGAATTATCCAAGGCCAAAAATAGATTTTACGCCGAGAATACCGCCTTTAAAAAGCGTCAAGGATAAAACAAAGCTGAACCTCAGATATTCCCTGATTGACCCGTTCGCGTTCGTGCACATTTACTGGAATGAAAAAGAGTATGAAATAATGTATGAGATAGAGGAGCCTATTCTGACTGAGCGCGATGAGCAGTTTCGGGAGCAGATAATAAACGCGATGAGCAACCTTGTTGATTTCGATAGCATAATAGAAAAAGACCAGGAGAAGCTTTTGGATTATATTGACAAAAGATTTAAGCTGCTTGCGGTTGAGCTTGGATTGGATATTTCATACGAGACCTACTCGAAGATTTATTATTACCTCATAAGGGATTTTTTAGGCTTCAATGACATAGATCCTCTGCTCAGGGATTATTTTGTAGAGGATATTGAATGCAACGGAATAAATACCCCGATTTATATTGTTCATAGAAAATACAGAAACATAAAGACAAATATTGTTTTTGAAGATACTGACAGGCTTGCGAGTTTCATTGAAAAGCTGGCGCAGAGATGCAATAAATATATCTCTTACGCCAAGCCGATTCTCGACGGAAGTCTGCCTGATGGAAGCAGGGTAAATGCAACTTATACCCAGGATATTACAAGCAAAGGCCCGACATTTACCATAAGAAAATTCACAAAAACTCCATGGACGCCGCCACAGCTTCTGTCATTCAACACTCTAAGCCCGGAAATGCTGGCCTACCTTTGGCTATTGACAGAATACAAAATGAATATCTTAATTACTGGAGGAACTTCGTCCGGAAAAACAACTTTGCTTAACGCTGTTACATTCTTTATACCCCCAGAAGCGAGAATTGTCAGTATAGAGGACACGAGAGAATTAAATCTTCCCCAGGAAAACTGGCTTCCAAGCGTTGTAAGAAGCTCGACTAATGTTGGAAAAATGAATGAAATAGATTTATTTGTTCTTCTTAAGAGTTCATTCAGGCAAAATCCTGATTATGTTATTGTTGGAGAAGTAAGGGGAAAGGAAACTTATGTCTTGTTTCAGGGAATGGCTTCAGGGCATTCGTCAATAAGCACAATTCACGCAGATTCTGTTGATACTGTTATAAAAAGGCTTGAAACCCCTCCAATTGAACTTTCTCCAACGCTGTTGAATGTCTTGGATTGTGTGTGCATCATGACTCACGCCATAGTCAAGAAGCAGGAAACAAGAAAACTAAAGGAAATAGTGGAGATAATAAATGTTACTCCGGACGGGGTCGCAATAACTAATACGCCGTTTGTGTGGAACCCGGCCGACGACAAATTCTATTTCAAAAAAACAAGCAAGATATTTGAAAAAATAGCAAGAAGATACGGGTTAGTTATGGAAGACATTGACTTGGAGTTTAGAAGAAGAGTAAAATTAATATACGAGCTTTATAGGCGGAAAATATTTAAATTTATTGAAGTTAGAGACATAGTCCATAGGTATTATAAGAAGCCGGAGGAGATTCTTGCCCAGTTTGGAATAGATTTTTAGAATATGTGAATAAAACCAATGTATTTTAAATTTTTACGCGGGATTAGTTGATTTGATGCAGGTTAACGTTATCTATCTGTTAAGTAAACCCTGAAGCTTAACATGGAAATAAAATTGCATTCTGCTCGCGCCTTGCCTTTTTGATTGATGTTTTACTGGCAAAGTCAAAACGCTCGCTCCCAAGGTTCGCCGTGTTATTAACAAAAATTATTAATCTGCGACGGTAGGAGCAGCAAATTAAAGCAGGATATAGAGATATTTATCCTCTTATTTCCAAATAAAAATGTTAAGTTATGAGCTTGACTTAACAGAATGAAAATATTTAATAACGCTAATTGCTTGTTTTGAACATGGTTACAAAAGAGGAAGTGGAATTTCTTGAACAGATAGCCGAATCCATAAAAAAAGCCGAAGATAGGATGGAGATTGCCTACGGGCAGAGAAATTATGATGAGTTCAACAGGCTGAAAAAGTTCATGCTGCAGATTCAGCAGAGAATTTCCCAAGTCATAAGATGAGAAATAGATTAACTTTATATAAACTTTCATCGGAGGCTGAGGTTATTGGGAAGCGAGAAAAATTATTTATATACAGCAACTTCACAATGGCCGAGCAAGAAAGAAGTCGCTCGAGGGACGAGAGCTTACACGAGATAATCCAAAAGGGAGTGTGGGCTCGAGTAAAAAACCATAGGTTTTAAAATGAACGAACAGGATTATCTCCCAGAATTAAGAAAAACCGTTGAGAAGGAAATAAAGATAATTAAAGAAATTGCCGAGCTTTTTAGGAATTCTGAAAAATCAAGTCCTGAAGAAAGGAAAATGGTCAACTCACATATAGACTCTCTTAAGGGGCTTTTGAGAAGGACCGGCGATGAAGTCTCGTCAATAGTCGAGGATATGGCTATGCTAAGGCCCCTGCAAAGCAGCATAGAGTCTATTCCACTAGAGCATCCAAATATACCGCCGACTGTAAAACTAAAGAAAATAAAGGCTAAAATTGTGAAAGCGCCTGAGCCGTCTCCGTATTCAAAAGGTTTTGCAAAGCAAATAGGAATAACTGAGCTTGAAAGGAAGATAGTAAAAAGACTTAAGAAAAAAGAAGCTGTGAAGACGAAAAGAAGCGAGAAAAAAGCGAGCAGATATGTCAGCACTGCAACTAAGATTTTCGGAAATACTGCTGCAAAACTAGACAGCAGGCAAATATTCATGACTATGAGGAGAGATTTATTGCAGGCGAACCTCGAATTTATACCCAAAACATACATTTCGCTTATTTTTTTCACGACGATGATTGCCGCAATCGTGGCGCTTTTTATTTTTGTCTTCCTGCTTTTTTTCAGCCTAAGTGTCGAATGGCCTATCCTAAGAGATGCTGTTGAAGGAATTGGGGCGAGAGCCATGAAGACTTTCTGGGTTTTGTTTGCAATTCCTTTAGCAACTTTTTTAATAATGTATATCTATCCGTCTCTTGAGAAAAGACATAGGGGCAACAAAATAGACCAAGAACTTCCTTTTGCAACAATACATATGGCTGCCATAGCAGGCTCATTAGTTGAACCAAGCAAGATGTTCAACATTTTAATCTCAACAAAAGAGTATCCTTATCTTGAAAAAGAGCTTACTAAATTAATAAACGAAATAAACGTTTATGGGTATGATTTGATGACAGCGTTGAGAAATACCGCATTCAACAGCCCAAGCCAGAGGCTTGGTGAGGTATTCAATGGTCTGGCAACCACAATAAACTCTGGCGGGAGTTTAGAAGAATTTTTTGACAAAAGAGCCCAGGGGCTTTTATTTGACTACAGACTTGAAAGAGAAAGATATGCTAAGACCGCTGAAACTTTTATGGATATATACATAAGCTTAGTTATTGCCGCTCCAATGATATTGATGCTTTTATTAATTATGATGAAGATAAGCGGGCTTGGAATTTCACTTAGCACGTCGGCAATTACATTAATAATGATATTAGGGGTGGCTGCAATAAATGCTGTGTTTTTGGTGTTTTTGCAGTTAAAACAACCGAGCGGGTAAAAATGGAAACAAGAATAATTGCATCGGCAATACTAAAAGATAAAAATAAGTATTTAATTGCTAAAAGAGCAAGCTCGAAAAAATATGCTCCGGGAAAATGGGAATTTATATCTGGATTTATTGAGACTAAAGAATCTGCAGAAAATATTATTGCTTCAATTCAGAATGCCAAGCATGTAACTTTACCAAGGTTTCTTTATTCTCTAGGTATTCTGCATATTGGCGAAGAATCAGCTAGGGACTTGGCAAATTTCTTTGCTTCGAAGAAACA
>JACOYJ010000056.1 GCA_016181885.1 Candidatus Pacearchaeota archaeon
AAGGAAAATAATCTTAAGCGGAGATTATTTAATAGTTTCAAGAGCAAAGAAAATGGGGTTGGAAGCTTATGATAAATTAAATGAGGGGGCGGGAATTTTGCAAAATGTCTAAAATTATCGACGGAAGAAATGCTGTGCTTGGAAGATTGGCTAGTTACGCTGCTAAAGAAGCGCTGAAAGGCGGGGAAGTAGCAATAGTTAATTGCGACAAAGTGATAGTTACTGGGAGGAAAAATATGATAAAGGAACAATTTAAAGAAATGCGTAGAAGGGTGGGGAGCGGGCAATTAGGACCGAAGGTTTCAAGACTGCCCCACATGCTAGTTAAAAGAGCAATAAGAGGAATGCTGCCAAATGCGAGGCAAAGCGGAAGGGGAAGGGACGCTTTAGCAAGAATAAAATGTCATGATGGTGTGCCTAAAGAATTTGAAGAAAAGAAAAAGATTACATTTGAAGAGAATAGAGGAACAAATTTCATAACTATGGAGGAAGCATACAAATGATGAGGGTAGTAACTTCTGGAAAGAGAAAAACAGCGATAGCGGTGGCCGTATTAACTGAAGGAAGCGGAAAAGTAACTGTGAATAAAAAACCTTATGATAAACTGCACTTATTTGACAGCCTTAAGCTACAGGAGCCGTTAAGAATTGCCGGGCAAGTTCTAGGAAAAATTAATTTTGATATTGCCGTCAATGTAAGGCGGGGCGGGGAGAAAAGCCAAATCGAAGCTGCAAGATTGGCGATTGCAAGAGCTTTGGTTGAAGCGACAAAATCCCGGGAACTCCATGACGCTTTCATGACTTATGACAGAAGCTTGCTCGTCGCTGATGTAAGAAGAAAGGAAGCCTACAAACCAGGAGACTCTAAGGCAAGAGCGAAGAGACAGACGAGTTATAGATAATTAATTTAAAATGGATTATGAATCAATCAGACCATACACGAGAATTATTTCTAGGATAGTTGTCCTTTTACTTTTTACATTCTTAATATATTTTATATATAGGGTTCGGCTAAAGAAAGAAAAAATAGAAAAACCAATAATAAAAACAATTAATCTAACTTTTTGGATTTTTCTTATAATTCCCTCAGCAATAATTATCTTAATAATCATTCTTGGATCAGTCTTAGGGGCTTTGAGAGGAACACTAACTTTTCCTTTAGGGATTTTGGTTATTTTATTAATTGCGCTAGCTTTCTTGATTTTAGGAATAGTCGGCATAAGGAAAATGTCAAAATATCAAAAATAGTTATTTCTTCCCAATTCCTAATTTTTCCATTTTATTCTGAACGTGATTAAATAATGTTGAGGAGATTAATTGCTGATGAGTTCCTTGATGAAGTTGGCCTCCAAACTTGACTTTACCTAGGTATGTTTGATTAGTAATAATTTTTATAAAGGCGAGAGTATTAGAGAAAATATGCCTCAACAATGTTTTATTGCTACAACAGTATATGGAGACCCAAATGCTCCTCAAGTAGAAGCATTAAGAAATTATAGAGATAATGTTTTGATGAAGAATTTTATTTTAAGCAAACTTGTTGATTTTTATTATAGTGGTGCTGGGGAATCTATTGCAAATTTTATAAGTACCAGAGCTAGATTTACAATACCTCTAATAAAAAGGGGTTTAGATAAAATAGTAGAAAATAACTCTTAAGAATTAGATTTGTTTTATCGTTGAATTTTTTAGATTAATTCTGAAAAGATTAACCATTTATAAGATATTTTCTATGCGGGTGATTTTCCAATGTCTCACGATTTGAACAGAAAGCCAGGTTATATGCAATTCCATCAGCAATGTTAACAAGAGAGTATGCTTCATCGAATCTTGCACCAAAATTAAAAGCAATGTTGCCTCTTGGAATAGAACAAACTTCGGAAACCATATCTCTAACATAAGGCCTTCCAATTTCTGCGGGAATTCCGTCTAAGAAAATGCTCAATAGACGAATATTTGGATTTTTTAAATCCTGCAATAGGCTAGATACTTGAAATCCGAGAAAATTTGGCTCTGAGACTCTGCATTGATCTCTTTTGTTAATAACTAAAAAAGAATAATCCACTTCATTAAGCAAAGAATCTAGGGGAAAAGGAATTTTACGCTGTTTTTTATACCTTCCTCGAACAATCTTCTCTTCTAAACCCGACATTGCTCCAACGACTATCTCTGGAGAATGGCCATGATTTGATTCGTCGACACCAATATAAATGACTCCATTGGGAAGGGATAATTGTGAAGCGGTTCCTTGTTTTTCCACAAACAAAAAAACAACCTTTTGTTTAAAAAGATTTAGTTATTTTTGAGTCAAGTTCATAAATTAACAGTCTATAATTCAATTCCTTTAATAATCTGCAAAGAATAAATATGATTACCTGCTCATTTCATTCGCAGATTTGCTATTAATATTGATGATAAATAAACGACGATAGAAGTGAGTAATTTTTTATGTTAAGATTGTGGGTTTGCTTTATAGTTATTTTTCTTCCCAATTCCCAAACCTTCCAGCTTATTCTGAACATGATTAAATAAAGTTGAAGAGATAAGTTGCTGATGACTTCCTTGGTGCATCTCTCCAGCAAACCTCACTTTTCCTACATAAGTAAAATTAGTTAAGATTTTTTTTAAGCCGTTAACTGAAAAATCATACTTTTTTGCTAATTTAGTCAAGCTTATTTTCTGATTTAGAAAATCCTGAAATAACTCTTCAACCTGTTGAGAGTGTTCTCCTGGAACTAATTTTTTATTCTCAAACTTATAACCCCAAGGAGCTCTTGTGACAGGGCTCCCCCTAGAGGCCTTAATAACCATTCCGTTTTTTTGGTTGGCCTTAATAGATTTTAGTTTTGCCAGCTCTTTCTTTAACTCATCGTTTTCTCTTCTTAAGTTTTCTATCTCTTTATTTTCCATTTTGTTCTTCCTTTTCATTTATAATCTCTAAACTACTCCATAATATATCTAATTGAACGCCATTGTCAAATCTGACTGCGACAAATCTATCTTGAGACCCCATATACTTAATTTAATATTGGGAATAGTGTGGCCTAAAGAACCAACTTTGCAACGATTATTATACTTTGTTAAATCGGTTTTTAATTTAACTCTTAAAGGATTGCCCGCTATTTGCATTTTACAAACTATCAATATGTGATTTGATTTTTTTTAATTCTTCTATCATCTTTTTTTGGAAACTACTATAAATCTTCTCCCAATTTGGTCCTTTTTTAAAAACAAACCACTGCATTTTATCAAATAATGGTCTTTCTTCCCACGGCTTTTCTCCGCGAGTAAGTATCCATACTTCCTCCACCTTTGAAAGATAGTCAATTATTTTACTTATCTTACATGAACAACACTCAACAAGAATAGTTAAATTTTCTTTTTCTGCTAGAACATCTGGAACAGAACCATAAAATCTTCTTTCAAAAAATATTCCAGAGTTATCAAATCCTTTTGTTTTAAAAAAACAGCTTCATTCATTAAGAAGTCCGTCAAAATTTCTTCATCTTCAGGCGCATTATACCTTGAATCTCCTTGATTAAGAATATTGTAAATTAAGTTCATTAATTCCCCGCGATTTTTTGATTGAATTCTCATTTTATCTCTTTTTCTTTCATTAAACTATCAAATGGAGACTGAACTTTCTTTAAAACAGATGTAGACACATGGGAATATATTTGAGTCGTGCTAATATCGGCGTGACCGAGAAGTTCTTGAATTATTCTTATATCTAAGCCGTTTTCCAAAAGATGGGTCGCAAATGAGTGACGGAGCGTATGTGTGTGAACTAGTTTGTTAATTCCTGCCTTTTTTGCCGCCAGTCTAACAATCTTCTGTATATTTCTATCAGAAAGTTTGCCTTTTTTCCCTGTGAAAAGGTATTCTTGATTATTTTTTTCCTGCGTCTCTACTTGTTCCTTTAATTCATCACAAAGGTAATTTGGGATAATAAATTTTCTGTCTTTGTTGCCCTTTGCCTGTCTTATATAACCAATTCTCTCATTGAAATCAAAATTAGAAACCTTCAAATTTACCAATTCCCCAACCCTTAAACCAAGGGCATAAACTAAGGTTATCATTAATTTGCTCTTCTTGTTTTTAAGAGCTTCAAAGAGCCTAAGCACTTCCTCTTTCGTCAAAACCACTGGAATTTTGTTTTCCTTCTTGGGTCTTTTTATTCCTATTGTTGGATCTTTTTGCAAAATATTAGAATAGGCATACCTTATTGCTGATAAAAATAAAACAATGGTTTTGGAAGATTTATCAGTAAGCTTTCCTGCCTGGTAAGCCTTAACATCATCTATCTTGACATCTTCCGGTTTCTTTTTTGTAAAGTTCAAAAGCTCCAAATTCGCTCTAACATAATTTCTTAAAGTATATTTAGAATTTTTAGAAATCTTAAGCTCGACTTCCATCCTTTTTAAAAACTCCTCTTTTTCCATATAAAAAATTGTACGAACTTTTTTATATAGTTTCCGCCAAATTTCCGAGTAGTGACAGTATATCTTGTGCGAACCTTTTAATAATAAAACTACTTTTAGAAGAAATTTTGTGAACTAAGGCAAGGAAAGTGAATTATGATCCCGGAAGAGCTGCGAAGGGTCCGTAATTACTTGCCCCGCCATAGATTGGAGCTTCTTTAGTCATTACTTTCTCACCCTTTTTTGGCTCATCTCTTACTTTTTGGCTTAAAACTTTTCTAGCTAACCCAACATCTTCTCGTGATAAGTCGGATGTATCTAACTGTAATAAGGCAGTTACAAAACAATTATATCTATTAACATCATCTGTTTCATTACTAGCATTAAGTTCAACCCTGCCTAAATATATCATCAAAGCATCGGAATACTGCATTATTTCTGTCATTAAACTATTTATTTATTTAAGTATTTATAAAGATTTCTATAATTTCAAAGCTATTTTCTTCCAAAATTTTTTCCATTTCTTTAGAGGCTTGCAGGAGGTTGTGCACTTAGGTTAGCTTAGTGAAGAGAGTTAAAAGGGAATTGAAATTAACACGAACTATCATAAAATACGGCATATTTTTCCCGGCCCTCTGGTTCGATAAAAAAGGTTTCACCCTTAGCCAGTTGACTTAATTTATCTTTTCCTTTTGGTAAATAAACAATTCCAAGATCTTGACTGATTTCACTTTCTTCTGAAAGAATATAAGAAAGGTTGGTTGGACGATAGCCTAAAAGATGATACTTGCCATCATCAAATCTGCAGACAAACATGTCCATGGTGTTTTCTGAAGTTGGAGAGTATTTTATCCTAATTGCATGATAGCCATGTCTTTTCTCAACTTGTGGATGTGCCATAGTCAAATTATAAACTATGCCTTATTAAAAAGTTTATTGTTGTGAATTATATATCTTTACAGGCAAATTTTTTCCTATTATTTTTGTCATGAGGCGCAATTGTGCATTTAGGTTGCCTAAGTGATATTGTCAAAATGCCTAAAAATGTGTCGAAGTGTTGGTTTATGCGCTTTATTTAAATAAAAACATCTGTTTAAACGACTTTGTCGACGGAGACAAAAACAGGGTTGAGAAGAAAAAACAGCTGTTTAACCCATGCTCTTGGTTGTTTATGGATGTTGTTTTAGTGTTTAAGGATGTTTAAATTGGTTGTTTATGGATGTTTTTTCATATAAACAGCCATGTTTTTCCAAAAGAAATGAAGGGGTTTCGACAGATAAAAATAAGGGAAATAAATAAGGCTGTTTTGAGTATTTAGCGACGAAAGATTTATATATATCCTTTTTGTATAATAAATATGTTTGGATGGTTTTCTAAGAAAAATGAGGTAAAACGTGTCGAAGAAGACACAAAACATGGTTTTGAAGCTGTCAAAAAAGACATAACTGCGGTTTCTGGATGGATAAAACACCTTGATTCCGAAAAAAGAATGCAACAAAAAGAGATAGAAGAGATAAAAGAGGTTTTATCGTCGGTGCAGGAAGAAGTTGAGGGATTAAAAAATGTTCTTTCTATAATGAATGACTTAAAAAATAAACGGGTGTTTAAAACACCTAGTGATGTGTTTAATAAACAAACAGCTGTTTATGGTGTTCAAACAGGTGTTCAAACAGATGTTGACACACCTAATTTTGAACAATTTTCAACAACAGAAAGAGCAATTTTGTGGGTACTTATAAATAGTGACATGAAACTAAGCTATGAGGATCTTAGCACGATGTTAGGAAAAGAAAAATCAACAATAAGGGGGCAGATAAATAGGATCAAACAAAAAACTCCAGAGATGATAGAAGAACAAATAGAAAAAAATGGAAAGAAGAGGGTATTTATACCAGACAAAATAAAGAGCAAAATGCTAAAAAGGGTGAAAGTGAGAATAAAACCGAAAAAAGAGGAAGAAAAACTAGTCTAAAAATGATAAAAAATCAAAAAGTGAGAGTTAATTAGGGGGAAATTTTTTGATTTTGGAGGCAAAAAACAAAGAAAATGAGAAAAAAGATAAAAAAATATTGACAGAACCAAAAGAGTGAGCAAAAAAGAGAAAAATAAGCAAAAAAACTCTTAAAAAACAGAAAAAGAGAGTTAATTAAGGGATAAAAGAAGAAAGAATACTTAATCGGCTAAACGACAGAATAATAAAAATAGGGTTATAAATCCCTCAATTGCATAATTGTGGGGAGGGTGGCCACTCTTTTCAAGGAGGGAGAAATTTTAAACTGAAGGGTTTTGTTGTTCAATTTAATTTTATCGAGGGAGATGCCTTTTTCCAACAGCCTAGCAACATAATCTCTTATAGAACTTTCTGTTAGCTTAAGCCTCTCTGCAATAGACTTATAGTCTGAAAAGCCTTTTTCTTCCTCTAATTGATATATTGTAGAGAAAACCGACCATTCTCTTTCTGTCAGCCTCTTGAACTTTAAACGAATCTCTTTTTTTAAGGCATCGAGAGAATCGAGAATATCTGCGGCATTTTGTATTGGATCGTGCTGTGGAGGTTTAGCATCATACTCGGTTTGCAATTTAGATAAAATAGAAGGCTGGTTAATCTGATTAGAAGATATTTTATTAATGTTTTGTGTCGAATTGTCTGTCTGTCTGTCTGTCTGTCTGTCTGTCTGAACCCCTTTATTTCCTATGGAAAGGGATTGTTTTTGGGTGTTTAAGGTCTTAAAGGGAAATGTATCTGTCGTAATTGCTAGAGGATTTGTTGGAATCTGAATTATATGCGTCGAAGGAATTATTTGGAAATTTGTTGGCTTTTTTTCTTCGTTTTCTAGTTTTATTTCGCTCTTTATTTCTTTAGACAAATTAATCATTTCATCAATCTTCCAATTAAGCTCTATTAGGCTCAGTTTCAAAACCCCTATCTCTTCTCTTAAAGAACTAATGTCCTGCCTAACCCTCTGAAAAGACTCCCTTAAAAGATCCATTTAGATTTTATAAAGAGGAAGTATAAAAACTTTAATATCCAAAAATATCTACTTTTCTTGTTTCTGTTTATAAAAAACATAAGCAGCATCGCTTAATTTCCATCTTGATCTTTTTATATACGAAACTCCGTGCGGGTTTTTCTTTATTTCAAAAACAAGCCCTTTTGATTTAAGGTCCTTCAAAAGAGTTTTAACGAATTCTTCGTCCCTGGCTATTTCTTTTGCTATGCGAGTTAAAAATGGGGCTTGGGGAGATAATAAAAAAAGATTAGCCAATATCTGCTCTGAAATCTTCTCTTTTTTTTCTCTTGAAATCCTCATAAAAAGTAAAAAAATAAGAATTATTTAAGTCTATCTAATCTTTCTTTGAATCTTCTGATTTCTTAAAAACGGGAAAAGGAATATGGGAAGGAAGTCCAAACTCTTCTTCTAGCTCTAATGCCTTAAGGCCAACTTTTCTAAAAAGAAAGTTAAAAAGATTTGTTTTAAAGTCCTGGGGAATCTCTTTTTTCCGCCACCTTTCAATAACTTCTTTTGAGGTTTCGGGGGAAACAGCAAGAGCGGTTGCGCCGTTAATCTCTATTTTTGCTATATCTGGGCTGTAATCCAAGGAGAAAAAAAACCTTACTCCGAGCACCTTATCTTGGGTGCTGAGGAAATCTGCCTGCGCTTCTACAATCTCTTTTATATCCATTTTATTGCTGATTTTAAGGTCGTTTAAAGAGGATGAGAACCTCTCTATACTTATCCTATCAAAATTAAAAGATAATACTTTCATTTTATTAAAATTAGACTGGGATTTTTAAAGATTTGTATTATCTTATTGCTCTAATAAAGAATAGGAAGAATGGAAAGGTCCAATTAAATTAAAGATTAATCAAATTTTCAAAGAATTAAACCAAATCTTCCTCTGAAACAATTACAAAATCCCCTATTGCGATAATTGCACTGTAAGGAATAAGAACATCATTTGAAGAGGTTTTCTCTAAGTTAAGGCTCTTTGTATATAAAGTAGCGTCTTTAACCACAATATTAATTAACTCTCCCGATCTCGTCTCAAAGGAAATATCTTTTACAAACCCTAATCTCTTGCCTTCTTTTGTAACGATCATTTTTCCTATTAGACTACTGTAAGAGTTTTTGTTTTCTTGCATAAAAGACTGAGAAGAAATTTGTTTATAAAGTTTTCTGTAAAAAGAAGTATATTTAGATATGTATAAAAGAAGAGAAAAAAAGGATTTTATAACGGAATAAAAGAAAAGAGAAAAGAAAAATACACCCTCCCCTTGATTTCTTATGGAAAAGTTTAAAAACCAAAAATTAACTTTTAGTTGTTTTTATTTTATTTTTATAAATTTGTATAGTATATAATATGTATTTATATCTTAATATTATGTATTTATATCTTAAAGAGAAAAAATAAAGGTTATTTTTTAAAAGTCATTTCCATTCGAAGTAATTAAAAAAGAAAAAATTAAAAGAGGAGAAATAAGGGTTATTCTTAAAAAATTAATTCCATTTGAAATTTTAAAAAGGTCATTTCCATCTGAAATTAAGGTGTCTTTCTTTTTTAGTAGTCATAACTCTTTATATAATAAGATTAGTTTTCTTCGTTGGAAAAGATGAAAGAAGGGGGTTTTTCCATAGGAAATACTCGTGTGGGGGTTTGGGCTTGATTTAAAGAAAAAATCAGAAAATCAAGAAAACCCAAAAACAATTAATGGAAAAAGAATAAAACCCAAAAACAATTAATGGAAAAATAATAGATGGTAGCAAAGATACAAGAAATTTTTGATTCTGTAGACAAAGACAGTTTATTTAGAAATAAATCTCTTCTTCAAATAAATCATATTCCCGAGGAAATTCCTCACAGGGACGATCAAATAAAACAAATAGCTTCAATTTTGGCCCCCGTTTTGAGAGGAGAAAGAACAAGCAATCTTTTCTTATACGGGAAAACCGGGACGGGAAAGACTCTCTCTGCTCTTTTTGTTAAAGACGAGTTGCTTAAAAGGGCGGATAAGAATAATGGACCTAAGCTTAAGATAGAATATCTCAATTGTAAATTAAAGAAAGTTTCAGATACAGAATATAGAATTCTTGCCGAATTAATAAAAAAATTAGGGGGAGAAGTTCCAACCACAGGCTTGCCGACAGAAGCGGTTTACAGCAAATTCTTGGAGATTATTGACCAAGAGAAGCAACTTTTAGTCCTTATTCTTGATGAAATAGATCAAACAGTAAAAAAAATCTCAAGCGATTTTCTATATAATCTTACAAGGCTTAATTCAGAGCTTTCAAAGACGCAGATTTGCGTTGTTGGCATAAGTAATGATTTAACTTTTTTAGAGGAAATAGACCCTAGAGTTAAAAGTTCTTTATCCGAAGAGGAGATTGTTTTTCCTCCATATAATGCTTTGCAACTGCAGGACATACTTGCTAAGAGGGCGAGTCAGGCTTTCAAAGAAGGGGTTATTCAACAAGGAGTCATTGCAAAATGCGCGGCATACGCTGCCAGAGAGCATGGAGATGCAAGAAGAGCTCTTGATTTGCTTAGGATAGCAGGAGAGGTTGCGGAGAGGGAAAGATCTACGAAAATTCTTTTAAAGCATATAGACGAGGCAAACGATAAAATAGAGAGAGACAAGGTACTTGATGTAATAAAGACCGAGCCCAAACAATTTCAGCTTGTTTTGTATTCAATAATAAAGCTTCAAGAGAATAAGGGAAAGAAGACTTCTGGACAAAGAACTCTTTCAAGCAGAAAAGAGGAAAACTCGCCTATTTTTACTGGAGATGTTTTTTCTTTTTATCAAACTCTTTGCCAGTCAAATAGGGCAGAGATTTTAACCCAAAGAAGAGTTTCAGATATTATTCAGGAGTTCGACATGCTAGGGATAATAAATGTAAGAGTGATATCTAAAGGCAGGGGAGGAAGAATGAGGGAGATAAAGCTGGTTATCCCGCCCCAAATAATAAATAAAGCCAAGGAAATTATTGAAGATTCCCTGAATTACATTTAAAATGGATACTAAAGAAATATTAAAGTTTTGCCTGGAAAAAGGGCTTTTATTAGACAAAGACTTATTGACTTTTTTTAGCGAAGAATTAGACTCGGATTCCTTTAAAATTATTATAGAGAAGATAAAACAGGCTACCGGGCAAAAAATCATTACTAAAGAGCTTTTTGAAGAAAATAAAGAAAGAGTTGAAAGTTTTTTTTCAGGAATTTCCAAAGAAAGCCGGGAAAAACTGAAGATTAGGCTTGGATTGACTATAGAAATTTCCAAGGAAATAGAAAAGAGAGTGCAAATAAATGAGGGGTCTGCAAAGATGAAAAGAGCCGAAAAGGAATTAGAAGGAGTTAAAATTTTATCGATGCATTGCCTGCCCGGAAAGAAATTTGATGTTGAAGATTTTGTTAATTTTTATAGAACAAGATTTAATGAAATGAAAAGAGTAATCCAAGAAAAACCTGCAATGGATAATCCAATCTCCATAGATAAATTAAATGGGGCGAAGCAGGGGGTTTCTATTATTGGAATGGTTTTTGATAAAAAGACAACCAAAAATAAGAATATTTTAATCGAAGTGGAAGATTTAACAGGAAAAATAAAAATTCTTGTAAATCAAGGGAAAGAAGAATTATTCAAGAAGGCTGAAGAAATTGCTTTGGATTCTGTAATCGGCTTTAAATGCTCAGGAAATAAGGATATTTTGTTTGCCAATGAAATTATTTTTCCCGAAACCAGCCTTCTTGAAAGAAAAAAATCTCCAAATGAAGAGCATGCTGTTTTCATAAGCGATGTTCATTATGGAAGCAAGAACTTTATGAAAGAAAATTTTGACAGATTTATTGATTTTATGAACGGAAATTTGGGCAATTCACAAGAAGCATTAAAAATAAAATATCTTTTTATTGTGGGCGACTTGGTTACTGGAATAGGGAATTATCCCCATCAAGAGAGAGATCTTGCAATTAAAGATTTAGAAGACCAGTTTACCGGAATCTCTGAATTTTTAGGCAAGTTAAGAAAAGATTTGAAGATAATTATCTCCCCCGGAAATCATGAAGGAGTCAGGCTTATGGAGCCCCAGCCCCTTTACGACGAGAAGTACGCATGGGCGCTTTATGATATGGATAATGTTATTTTGACAGAGAATCCTGCAATGCTAAATATAGGGGCTGAAAAAGATTTTTCTGGATTTAATGTTCTCCTTTACCATGGCTTTTCTTTTCCATTTTTTGTGGATAATGTTCCTAGGCTGACTAAAGAGAGGGCAATGAATTCCCCAGACAAGATTATGGAGTATCTATTAAAACATAGGCACTTGGCACCAACACACGGCAGCGCGCAATACTTTCCCGGGCTTAAAGACATACATTTCATCAAAGACATTCCCGATATTTTTGTTTCAGGCCATACCCATAAAAGCGCAATAACCTATCATAATAATATTTTAGTTATTTCCGGCTCTTCATGGGAAACTTTAACACCTTACCAAGAGAAATTTGGGAATACTCCAGACCATTGCAAGGTCCCGCTGTTAAATCTTAAAACCCGCGAGGTGAAAATTTTAGATTTTGAATGAAAAATGGAAAATAGACATTATATTGCTGTTACAGGAATTATCGTTAAAGATGGGAAATATTTGATTACTAAAAGACCGTCGACGAAAAAAGCGTTTCCAAATAAATGGACTGTGCCTGGGGGAAATTTGGAGGTCGAGGATTATCTTAATCTTCCAAAAGATACAGGAGATCATTGGTATAATGTTTTTGAAAAAGTTTTGAGAAGAGAGATTAAAGAAGAGGTTGGTTTGGAGATAGGGAACATAAAATATCTAACTAGCATGACTTTTCTTAAAGGAGAAGATCCAGTTTTAATTGTGAGTATGTATTCAGATTATTCTAGTGGAGAAGTTGTTCTTAATGAAGAATCTGTTGATTTCGCCTGGGTTAGTTTGGAAGAAACCCGAAATTATGATTTAATTGAAGGAATTTATGAAGAGTTTGTAATGTTAGATAAAATGTTGAATGGTCAAGAAGCTGGAGAGTGGGGGAGATGAACACCCAACAATACTTCAGCCATTTTAAAAAAGAAGTTGAGAAAGTTTATGCTCTTGCCAATGAGGCGCGAGCTAAAGGCCTTGATCCTGCGGATAAAGTTGAAATTCCTCTTGCTATGAGCATGGCAGAAAAAGTTGTCAGCCTGATTTCTACAATTTATCCCCAAATGGAGGGATCAGGAATTGCGCCAAGGATTTTGGAATTGGAGAAAGAATATGGGAAGTTAGATACCACCGTAGTTTTTAAAATCGCAGAAGAAGTTGCAAAACAAAAATTCTGCAAGTTTAGAAGCGTGCTTGAGGCTATCGATGCTGGCATAAGGGTTGGTTTTGCTTATGCCACTTTAGGGGTTGTTTCAAGTCCAATAGAAGGGTATACTGGCATAGAGGTTGGCAAGACCAAAGAGGGAAAAGATTATATTGTCGCTAATTTTTCGGGGCCTATAAGAAGCGCTGGAACTACTGCAAGCTGTGTTGTTTTAATGCTGATTGATTTTTTGAGGGAAAGTTTCGGATATGACAGGTATGATGCTACGGACGATGAGGCAAAGAGATATGTTTCTGAATTGACGGATTTCCATGAAAGAATTAATAATTTGCAATACATGCCGACAGAAGAAGAAATTTTATTTTTGGCTAAGAGGCTTCCTATTCAAATTTCGGGGGAAAAATCTGAAAAATTAGAGGTTTCAAACTATAAAAATTTGGAGAGAGTAAATACGAATTATATCAGAAGCGGAGTTTGTTTGATTTTTGGAGAGGGGCTTGCGCAGAAGGCGGCAAAAGGCTTTAGACTTTTGAACATGGTAAAGAAAAATGGGATTAAATCTACAGGCTTCGATTTTCTTGAAGATTATATAAAATTACATGAGAAAAGAGACAGGGGGAAGACCGACTCTTCTCCAATTTATATAAAAGACATAGTTGCTGGAAGGCCGATTTTTGGGCATCCGGGGAGGTCTGGGGGATTTAGATTTAGGTATGGGAGGGGGAGAGTTAGCGGGTTTAGCGCTTCTTCTCTTCATCCAGCAACAATGGGAATTACAGATAATTTTATTGCGACAGGGACTCAGCTTAAAATTGAAAAACCAACTAAAGGAACTGTAGTTACTGTTTGTGATTCAATAGACGGACCCATAGTCAAGTTTTATAACGGAAGTGTTAAAAGATTGAAGGATAAAGACGAGGCAAAGAAAGTTTATTCAGAGGTAGAGGAGATTATTTATTTGGGGGATATTTTATTTCCATTCAGTGATGTTGCAAATAGGAATTCACAATTAATAAAACCAGGATATGTCGAAGAGTGGTGGGTGTTAGAACTAAAAAAACAAGGCGGGAGTTGTGGAAATCCCTATGAAGTGTCTTTTGAAGAGGCAATTGCTCTTTCTGAAAAATATAAAATTCCCCTTCATCCCAAATTTATTTTCTTTTGGACCCAAATTGAGAAGAAAATGTTCCTTGAACTTATAAAGTGGCTTAAGTGGGCAAGATATGAGGAAAAAATCATCCTTCCTTTTAACAAATACGAAAGAGAAACTTTCAAAGATGGAAAAAGAGCTCTTGAATTGCTGGGTGTTGAACACGATGTTTTTATAGAGAACGTGGTTATAAAAATAGAAGAAAGTATGGCTTTTTTGGAGAATCTTGGATTGACGCTTGAGCCAGACTTGCTGAAATTGGGAAATATTCTCTTAGAGTTTGAAGGAGAAGAAGATGTTCTCAAGATTGTTAATTCTCTTTCAAGATTTGTGATAAAAGATAAGGCAGGAGAATTTATCGGGGCAAGAATGGGAAGGCCTGAAAAGGCAAAGCTAAGAAAGCTTACAGGCAGTCCTAATGCTCTTTTTCCAGTGGGAAGTGAAGGAGGAAGACTAAGAAGCGTTCAGGCCGCATGCGAAGAAGGGACAATCATGAGCTCTTTTCCATTATTTTTCTGTGAAAATTGCAAGAAAGAAACAATATATCCTTTATGCGAAGATTGTGAAAAAAAATGCAAGAAAGAATTTTATTTTTTTATGACAAAAGAGAAGAGTTTTCACAAAGAGCTTGAGGGGCAGGAGAAAAAAGGCAGCAGGTACTGCAATCAAAGTTTAGACATAAATCATTTCTTTAATAAAGCTGTTGAAAAATTAAGGCTTCTTCCGAATGAGATTCCTTTCTTGGTTAAGGGGGTTAGGGGAGTTTCTTCTGAAAATAAAGATGTAGAAAATTTGGCTAAGGGGCTTCTACGAGCCAGACATGATCTTCAGGTTAACAAGGACGGCACCATAAGGTTAGATGTTACAGAACTGCCTTTGATTTCTTTCAAGCCCAAGGAAATTTTCGTGAGTGTTGAAAGATTGAGGGAATTGGGATATGCAGAAGATGTTTATGGAAAACCCTTGGAAAATGATGAGCAAATATTAGAATTAAAGCCTCACGATATCCTGCTGCCGGGCTCTTCAGAATCTCCCGATGAAAGAGCTGATGAAGTTTTTATTAAAATAGCGAATTTTGTAGACGAGGAATTAGAGAGATTTTACGGGCTGCCGAAATTTCATAATGTGAAGAAAAGAGACGATTTAGTCGGACAGTTTGGAGTTTGCATGGCTCCCCATAATTGCGCCGGCGTTGTTTGCAGAATTATTGGTTTTGCAAATGCTTTGGGGGGTTTTGCCAGCCCATATATGCATGCCGCGATAAGAAGAGACTGTTTGGGTTATGATAATTATATTTCGGTTAAAGAAAATGGAAGATGGAAAATTGAAAAAATAGGAGAGTTTATTGAAAAATCAAAGCCTAATGAGAGAGTGGATGTTTTTGGAACCCTTAAAAAAAGGACTAACGGGCTTTCTACATGGAGTAATCCCGGAGAAAAAGAAGTAAGGGAGATAACAAAACATCCTCCAAGGAACTTACTTAAAATTTATTCAGAAGATGGAAGAAAATTAGAGTTAACTGAAGACCATAAAGTTTATCTAAAGGGGAAAGAAGAAGTAAGGGCCTGTGAATTGAGAGAGGGGGATAAAATTATGGTCTCTTATAAAAAAGAGATTGATGAAAAAAACATTGAAGAGCTTTTTTTACCTAATTTCTTTAAAGACAGAAAAGATGTTATGCTAAGAAATGTCAGAGAATATCTAAATCAATTTGAAAATTTAAATAAATGCTCTAATTTTTGGCATAGAGACAGCTTTCCAATAACTTTTGTGAAAGAGTTTTTAAATAAACATGGAAAGGATTTGGAGGATCTTCCCAACAATGTAAAAATCTCTATAAAAAGAGATAATGTTACAATACCCACTAGAATTCCTTTTGATGAGAAATTACTAGAGGTAATTGGTTTATATATCGCGGAAGGATATATGAGAATGAATTCATCTGAAAAGGGATTTAACCAGGTTTCTATAGCTAACACTTCCAAAGAGATTAAATATCTAATAAGAGAAATTTTTTTGACACATTTCGGCTTAAAACCAAGTGAAGATCATGAAGATCATTTAACTTTTTCATCTAGAATTGTTTATGAGATATTCAAAAACGTTTTTCGATTAGGGAGCAATGCAAAAGATAAAAGGATTTCTTGTTTATTTTTGGATCTTAAAAAACAAAAATTGGCTGCTTTATTAAGGGGATATTTTGAGGGCGGTGGGAGCGTTAGCTTAAGCGATACAAGGGTTACCTGTGACACTATTAGTGAAGGGTTGAAGCATGATCTAAGCTTTGTTCTGTCAAGGTTTGGAATATTTGCCAAGTTTTATGAGTATTCTAAAGAACCTGGTCCAAAAGTTAGAGAATTTTACATTAGAAAAAAAAGACCTGTTCCTAAATTTAAAATTACAAAAATAATTATTCCCTCTAATTTTGTTAGGAATTTTGGAGAGATAGGATTTATTTCCACAAAGAAAAAAAACATCTTAAATGCCTTAAGTCAGAAAACACCAAAGGGAATGATCATTGATTTTGATGAAAATTATGTTTATCCAAAAATAGTCAAAATAGAGAATTCTGGTGAAAAAATTAGTTATTGCTTAAATGTTCCATTAGAACATAATTTTTTTTCTAATGATATTCTTGTTCATAATTGTGATGGGGATGAAATGTCCATAATGCTTCTTTCCGACGTTCTTTTGAATTTTTCAAGAGCTTTTCTGCCAAGCCATCGGGGAGGGACGCAGGACGCTCCTTTAGTTTTGAATGCAAAAATAGATGCAGGCGAAGTTGATGAACAAATTCTTGATTTTGAATTTTGTTTTGAGTATCCTTTAGAGCTTTATGAAAATGCGGAAAAGAAAGAGCATTCTTCAAAAGTAAAGATAAGGACGGCAAGAGACTTGTTAAGAGAGGGAGGAAATCCCTTTGCTGGCTTTGGATTTACCCACAATACCCATAATATTAATGAAGGAGTTGTTTGTTCAAGCTATAAGACTCTGGCCACGATGCAGGACAAGGTTAATCATCAAATGATGCTGGTTGAAAAGCTTAGAGGCGTGGATACTGCCGATACTGCAAGGCTCGTTATAGAAAGGCATTTTATAAGAGACATGAAAGGCAATCTTAGGAATTTTTCAGTCCAAGAATTCAGATGCGTCTCCTGCAACGAGATAACAAGAAGGCCCCCTTTAGCTGGACGCTGCCCAGTTTGCAAAGGCAAGCTGATTTTTACTGTTCATGAAGGAGGAATAAAGAAATATTTAAATCCAGCGCTGGAACTCTCAAAAAGATATAATCTTTCTCCTTATGTGAAGCAAAATCTTGAATTAATAAAAAAAGTAATTGATAATGTTTTTGGAAAAGATCTTGAAAAACAAGAAGCAATCAGCAAATGGTTTTAATTTAATATGGAAAAAGTAAGAGATCATTGCGGATTTGGCGTTACCCATACTTTGCATGATGCATATTCATTTGGAAAATCTCTTCAACATAGAGGACGCGATGCTGCTGGAATAGTTGCAAAAGGAGAGAGCAGGATAGATGTTTTAAAGTGGATAGGGGGTGTTGAGAGGTTTGATGTCACTGACTTGCATAAACTCTTTCCGAGCGATAATTATCATACCTATTTGGTGCATACAAGATATGCCACAAAAGGCAGGAAAGATAAGCTTCTTGATGATGCGCATCCGCATGTTGTCGGGGGAAAAGCTGAGTTCAGGGGAGATCACGTTATTTTTTTAGACTGCGATGCCGCAATTGTTCATAATGGGCAGGTATCAGAAAGTTATTTTCGGGATTTAGACAAAGAATATTTGAAAACAGATTGTGATAGCGAAGCTTTGCTGCATCTTTTTTTGAAAAAAGGCCCCGCCAAGTTTCTTGAAGATGTTAAAGGAGCTTATACTATGGCTGTTGCTAAAAAAAAAAGCAATAGCGTTTTAGTTTTAAGAGACAGAACGGGAATAAAACCGGGAGTTATTGGGTGGAAAGACGGGAAATACGGCGCGGCTTCTGAAGATATTGTGTTCAGAAAAAACGGAGGGCATTTTATTGAGGACCTGCAGCCCGGAGCATTTTATACAATTTTTCCAGATTCACGCCCGCCAGAATGCATAAAAGTTGTTGAGCCAGAATTAGCATTTGATTTTTTTGAGTGGAATTATATTGCAGATGCGGATTCTGTGATAAACGGGGTTGCTGTAAGAAGAGTAAGGGAGCTTTTAGGAGAGGGGCTGGCTGAAGAATTTAAAGAAGATGCAGACTTGGTTACTTATGTTCCAAGATGTCCGGAAACTGCTTCAAGAAGTTTTGCAAGAAAGAAACAAGTTTTATTTAAGCCAATATTCTATAAAATGAGGGAAGAAAGATCTTTTCAGGGCCCGACTTCTGAAGAGAGAGAGGAGTCTATTTCTCAAAATTTGTTTCTTGTTCCCAGCGCCGAGAATATTTTGAGAGGCAAAAGAGTGGCTGTTATTGAAGATAGTTTTGTTAGGGGGAATGTGGCTAAAAGGATTTTTTCTCTTTTAGAAAATTCAGGAGCTGTCGAGATTAATGTTCTTAGCTACACCCCTCCTGTGGGTGTTGTGGGAAGTGACGGAATTGCTAGAGGGTGCCTTTTTGGAGTTGATATGCCTCCAAATGATGATTTTCTTGCCAGGGAAGGAGCGAGGAACAGGACAATTGAGGAAATAAGCCGGAAAATAGGCGGAGAGAAAAATTTCAAGATTTCTTATCTTTCTTTGGATGGGATGCTTAGGGCATTTGAAAAAGCCGGAATGCCGAGGAAGAATTTGTGCACCTATTGTCTTGGGGGGTGTCTGCCGTTTTGATTTGCATTTACTAAATATGCACTCAAAAATTTGTCTCTTGAGAGATTAATGGCTTCGCTTTGAGAAAGAATTAATGTAAAAAGGATTTTTAGGGGTTAGTATTAAACTGGTTGAGCAAAAGATATTTAATTTATTTTAAAAACGGGTTAATGTGAAACAATTTTTAAAATCAGGAGAACATAAATTAAGTTGAATAAAAGGTTAACCCCTTAAAAAATTTGCGAAGCGGTTAAGTTTTTCAGGAAATCGCATTCTGTTGATTTATCTGTATAAAAATCATATTAATTTAGAATAAATTTTAAGGATTGGTTAATATTAATAGAAACGAGCTCAGATTATTAAAGCATTAATTTCGCGAAGCTTTGCTGAGCGACAAATTAAGGGGTTACTTACTTTTAACAAACAAATATCCGCCAATTCCCGCAAGGATTGCTGAAAGTAATGCAGGAAGATTTGCAAGTGCCTCATCGTCACTTGCAATCGCATGCCCTGTAGATGAAAAATCAGAGGCTACCATAAATGATAATCCAGCGACGAAGAAAATGAATGCGGATAGTCTTGAAATAAAGATTGTTTTTCTCATTATTTAGTAAACTCTCGTTTTCTTTTAAATATTTCTATTTTTGTGGGTTTTTATTTTTTCACTGCAAAGGCTAAGCTCTAAAAAAATAAAGGTTGGAGAATCTTATTCTCCGAATTTAAAAAAATAAAAATAAAAAATTTTGTGGGTTTACTGAATAGCAAAAGTTCCTTCAGCAACCTTTGAAGCATCAGTTACAACTTCTGATTCTAAAACCGAATTCCCCCCCTGACTTTTCAAGGTTTTGAAGTGATCTACTGCAGCGTTGTAGCTTTCGACTGCGCCATTAATAGCAGCAACGTCAGCATTCTCAACTCCGCCTTGTTTTACAGCGTTCCTAAAAGCCCATAAAGCAAGACTTAATTTTTCAAGTAAGCGTGGACCGCTTGTGCTAGCCTTAGCATAGCTTCTTCCACCTTGCTTGGCGATTCTTACTGAGTCAGTACCCTCAGCTTTAGCGAATGAAGTGCACTGGTATCCTTTAGTGACATCTATCATCAAGCTAGGATCTTCCTCAGCAGTTACACTTGTAATTCTATAAGTTCTTACTTTAACCTTCCCAGGTTTGTATTGTATAGCCATTTTGTTTATTTTGTCCTCCTTACAGCAATATGTTTTTACTTAATAGGTTTTTTGGAAAATTCGGGCATTAATAATTTTATTAACAAGAGCATAGATATTCTTTTAAATGACTTTTTCTATTTCATTCTGTAAAAAAATGGAGAAAAATATAAAAGTGGTATTTGTCGCTGCGGTCTCAGAGGCGATTAAGTATAGAAGAGAAAACTCTAAGGCAGATGAAGGAGAAGTCATAAGGCATATTCTTAGAAATTTTAAAGGAGACGAGGATTTCAAGAGGGGAATTATTGCCGCTGTTTCGAGGTTTTTGTATTATCGTGATAGGGATTCGTTGACAGAAAAACAAGCCATAGCCAGAATAGTTAAGGAAAGCGACGACATTTTAGGCGGGTTGCAGCAGGAAGAGGAGAAATAAGGGGCAGAACTATTTCTGTAAGGAATATTTTTTAGGCAGAGTTAATATTAAATTAGCTAATAAGAGCAAGTTCAGGTTATTTTTTCATTAATGTTCTGAGCATTAGTAAATGTTATTTTTTATAAAACTCTCAAATAAAGCAAAATCGTCGGCAATAATAAACAGGCCATCATGTTGGTTCTTTTGACTCCCGTGTTTATGCAGTAAATTCCTGTGAGAGTTGATACCGTAAAGGATAAAACGCCCAACCATCCAGAAATAAAAAAGACAAGCATCAGGAGAAAAATTAATACAAAAATTGAGAGTTTTGAATAATTTATTTTATTTATGTTTTTTGCGAAGTATTTGGCTAGTATTTTGACTAATAAGAAAGAAACTATTCCGGATATGAGTATTACCCCCAGCATTAGAATTAAATTTATTGCAGATAAATTTCCCATTAATTCTTTTATTGCTGCGGCTGCGCCAGTCCTTGTTTTTGAAATTGCATATAAAGAGATAAATGAAAAAGACATGACGAAAATATTTGTAGCTCCAAGCAAAACTAAAAATCCTCTTCTATCTGTTTTTGCGACGAGGTTTCCAATTACAGCTGCCTGGCCAGAGCCCAAGCCTGGAAGAAAACCGCATAAAGGGGAAGAAATTAATGCTCCTGCGATGGGTTTGGTTATGGGGACCTTTTCTGTTTGAAAATTTTGCCTTGGGATTTTGGTTTTATTTTTGATAGAGACAATAAGGCTCGCGCTCCCGAATAATCCAGTTAGCAAGGGGAGGAGAGGGTCCTTTAAGGAATTTAAATTTAGAATAATAACTCCTAAAATTCCCGCAAGAGAGTAGACTATAAATGAAGAAAGTTTTCTTCTCTCTGATAAAATTATTACTAATGAGACAAATATCAAAATAAATGGGATTGCTGTTTTTATCAAAGGATAAATATTTTTTACAAATTCTACTAATGGCCAGGAGAAGATTATTGTAAGAATTATTGCAGTTAATCCGCCAGTTGCTGTGAGAATTACCGCTCCGTAACCTTTTCCTTCCTTTAACATTTCGTGGCCCGGCAATATAGAAAGTTCATTTCCCCCGTCTGAGCAGCCTAAAAATATTGAAGGAATAAAGTCAATAAAAGTGTGAGTTATTGCCATGGCTGTTATAAAAATAATTAAGTATAGCGGGGCGATAAATGCAAGAGATGAGGCAGAAAGAGAAACTAAGATTGCGCCGACAAGATTTATATGGATGCCTGGGGCTAGGCCTGTGAACGTGCCTGCAAGGATTCCTAAGAACAGGAAAATTAAAATTTCAATGAGCATTTCGCTGAAAAGATTTGTTGATTAAAAAGGATTTAGATGATTATGGCGACTAAACTTTTAATTATTAAGGAGCTTAAGGCTTATGCAGTTAAATTTATATACTTAATATTCTTGAATACTTTAAGCTAAATTCATTCAAATATTTTGAGCACTAAAATGGTAGAAAAAAGGGATATATTGAGGGGGTACTTAAGTAGAATCATAACAAGCACTTTGGAACTTTGTAATCAGAAGATTAGGAATATTAAAACAGGGCAGCTGCTTCCAAGCAGAAGTTTTTTGTTAAAACCAATTCAGTATGCAAACAAATTTGCAGCAAGAGAATTAAAACAACGCATCCTTGTCTTTCCCGGTTTAAGAGGGATTGGCAAGACCACAATTCTCTTTCAGACCTATAAGTATTTTTTAGATAATCTAAAAATACCTCCAGAAAATCTTTTATACCTGGATGTTGGAGAGATTAAGAATATCCATGGCGCTTCTTTAAATGAACTATTCTCTGTTTATGAAGAGAATTTTCTTAGAACTAATATCGAAAACTTTTCTAAACCAATAATCTTATTTTTAGATGAAGCTCATAATGATTCTTCTTGGATGGACTTCGCTTTAAGTCTCTTTAATCGTTCCGATGGTTACTCTAACGTTTTGATATATGTTACCGGTTCTTCTGCTTTAGCATTGGGAGGAGGGGTAGATTTGAGCAGGAGGATGATTAGAGATATTGTTTACCCCCTAACATTTCAGGAATATTTGCTTTTAAAGAACAATTTTTTTCCTCCAAAGAGTACTGCAGAAAAAATTAGAATTGCGCTTGGAAGCGAGATAGAATCTGCAGAGTATATTCTTTCAAATGTGTACTTAGATTTAAAGAAAAAGTTTGATTTGTCAAAGATGAATCTTTCAAAAGAGTTAGAAAATTACCTATCTACTGGAGCTTCTCCAATATCTCTTACAGAAACTAATGAAAATTTTATCTTTAAGTGGTGGGTTAATATTTTCGAAAAAGTGATTAAACAAGATATACCCAATTATTCCCCATTAGGAACCCAATCATCTAATAAAGTTTTTGCTATGTTGCAATATTTAGCGGAGAGTTTACCGCCAGCACATAGAAGTATTGGCACAATATCAAAGGAATTGGAGAATATGCCCGAAGGAACAGTATTTAATATTTTTAAAGCCTTGAAGACGGCATGTCTAATTCAAGAAGTTGAGCCATTCGTTTCAGTTTTAAAAAGAACAGCAAAATCTTCAAAATACTACTTTCAGCATCCTACTATCAGGGCAGCTTTACTTTGGCATGTGGGAAAATTTAATGTTAATGACAACTCTCTTTGGGGGGTTATGCTTGAGGAAATGATTAGTTTTACAATAATCTCCAATGTAGAAAAACCAAAGTCCCCTATTCTTTATGTTGGTTTTGATGACTCAAAAAGTGGAGCCGATTTTGTAATAAAAACGCCCAATGGAAATGTGGCAATTGAATGTTCTTGGGGCTCTAAGGGTGCTACCCAAGTCGAGAAGACTATGGAAAGAGTGGATTGTAAGTTTGGGATTGTTCTTTGTAATAGAAATTCGGTAGAAAGAAAAGAGAAAGTCTTATTTGTTCCTAAGGAGCTGTTTTTGTTTTTTTAACACCTCAGAAAAATTTAAGAACGGCCTTTTTCATTTAATTGCATGGATATTCAACAAAGGATAGAATTGATAAAGAGAATCGCTGACTTATTGAGGGCGGGATTTAAGGTTAAGATTTTACTTGCTGATTTGCATGCAGCTTTAGATAATGTAGAATGGAAGGTTTTGGAGGAAAGATATAAATATTATTCTAAGATAATTCCTTTAATGATTCAGGCAGTTGGGGTTAATACAAAAGATTTAGAATTTGTTAAGGGAAGTGATTATCAATTGAAGGCAGAATATATGCTTGATGTGTTAAGATTGAGCAGTTTAACTTCTGTTCATGATGCTACTAAAGCTGCTTCAGAAGTTGTTAAGATGGGAGACAATCCTAAAGTGTCTGGTTTGCTTTACCCATTGATGCAGGCTGCTGATGAACAATACTTAGATGCTGATGCGCAGCTTGGCGGAACAGACCAAAGAAAAATAATGGTTTTAGCAAGAGAGAAACTTACTAAATTGTGTTACAAACCGAGAATAGAAATTCTTAATCCATTAATTCCCGGGCTTATTGGAAAGAAAATGTCTTCATCAGATGAAAAATCTAAAATAGACTTGCTTGATGATCCGAAAACAGTTGCTGAAAAGCTGAAAGGAGCAGAGTGCGTGGCTGGAGATCCTGATAACGGAGTCATGGCTTTTCTTAAATATGTAATTATGACAATTAAAAAAGATAAAAAAGAAAATTTTATTGTTAAAAGAGATAAAAAATACGGGGGAGATTTAAAATATATTAATTATGATGAAATTGAAAAAGATTTTGTTGCAAAGAAGCTTCATCCTTTGGACTTGAAGAATGCTGTTGCCGATGAGATAAACAAGCTATTACTGAATATTCAGAAGAACAAAAACGAGCTTGAGAAGTTGTCGAAGAAAGCGTATGGGTGAATAATTTGCTATTATATAACCTTGATTATATACAAAACATAAGATAAATCCTTTTAACTTCTTTTTTCCACCCCTTTCGATGGGAGATGATGATAGGGAAATAATATATCTTATTGGTTCTTTGAGAGATCAGGCTAATCCTAAAGAGAGAAACATGAGAGTTATCGACATA
>JACOYJ010000011.1 GCA_016181885.1 Candidatus Pacearchaeota archaeon
AAAAATAAAAACGTATATCACACAAAATCCCAATGTTGTTTACAACACAGAAGCACTAGGTGGATACGACTTTGAGATTGAAGTCCAATTTTCAGATTCTCAAGAACTCATGAAATTTATTTCTAATTTGAGAGAAGCTTTTCCAACCAACATCAAAAACATTAACCATATGGAGTATATCAAAGAGTACAAAATTACTTATTTCCCCTCTTCTACGATTTAAGCCTCTTAACCCATTGACAATTAACGAGAAAACTGCCAACTCCCTAACGTACGGCAAGAAACGAACTCTGCGGTGCTCGTTCTGCGGAACTCCGCTCCTCGCCTCGGGGCAAGCCCTCGGAAACATAACATGCGTTAAGTGAAATTTTTTGTCGTCTTTACAGATGCGTTCCTATCGAAAATTCTTACCATTGACGCCTTCGTTTAGCGAGATAAAACGGAGAAAACGAATCACTTCGTGACTCTGCCTAACATATGCTAAACGACTTCGCTTTGCTTCGTCCAAATTTTTCAGATTTAACTAACGGTAGGGGGGACTTAAGAAAGATTTTTTATTAATCCTAATGCAACAAGAACTTCAAGAGGGATTCCGGCCATTAAAAGCATCCATATCGTAGAAACAAGATTATCAAGACCAAACTCTACTAAAACAGAAGTTAAAGCAATTCCTATAAATATGTTAACAATAGTAGTTAACACTGATGATAAAATTAATTCTCCAATATCAACCATTGTTCTTCTCTTTATAATCTAAATTGTGTTCTTTGTTTAATCCTAATAAAACATTATGTAACTCTACAAATTGTTGCAAGTAGGTATTTTCATCTAATTTAAATTTTAAAACATTAGCTATCCCCAGATTTTCATCTATCCATAATATTTCACTTTTAGTATTGAAATTATTTTTTGCATCATCAAGCGTGTTAAGAAATTTACTTCCATCAATACTGCCATCTGGTAAATGGGGGATAGTGATTTTCATCCCTCTGACACCCATCCCCTTTGTCTGTTTTTTGGATAAAAAATGAATTTGAGTATTCCTTACTAGCTTCCTAAAATTATCAAAGAAAGTAAAATATTTTTCATTTCTTTCTTTATCTTTACTAAATATATTATTATCATGACATCCTTTTATTAAATCCTCTAATCTTCCTTTAAATTCTTTTTTGTTGAAATGATAATAAAGATATTTTACAAATTCTTCCATCAAAACACTTTGCATAATCAATGATGCGTTAGGAAGACCAATTAATGTGGTGATATATGTTTGTTGATAAAGAACCGCGATGGCATGTTCCGTTATTGGAAATTCAGAGGGTTTAGGAATTAGTTGTTTGTTTTTACTAGCGGTTTCATTGATAATATTTAATATTTGATCAACCATATTATTACAAGTTACAAACTTTAACCCATTTACAAAACTCGCAACCATCATGCGCTTCTGGCATTTCGCCACCCAAACACTTAACCGCATCCTTCATTAATCGCTCTGCTTCTTTAATGGATATTTCCATCTTGACTAAATCAGTATGAAAGACAACATCTCCCCTTTCGTTTACCTCGCTGGGATGGTAGAACAGTAAATAAGCATAATCTTCTGTTTCATAGCCATTTTTTCTTAATAAGAGGTTGTACATATTAAGCTGGTCTTGGTAATGTTCGGCAGTATCTTCTTTAAGAGGAAAGCCACGAGTTTTATAATCTAAAACCACTAATTTTTTTCCTTTCTTTAAGATGTTATCAACTGCTCCCCGAAATAAGTTTTCTTTGTCGTCTTTCCACTGGATACCTCTTAGATTATTACGCCAGACCTTTAGTAATTCAACATCGTCAAAGAGCTTAATACTGCCATTTAACTCATTTAATTCTGGTGGAAGTTCTCCTTTATCTCTAAATCTGTCAAAGTGTGATTTTAGAATCAAATCCATACCACTAGGCAAAGATGGGAATATCCCAGCTGGTCTTTTTATTTTCTTATTGTGATGAAGCCAGAAGCAGCGAGGACACTCTCTAAAGAGATTCAATCCGGTTGCTGAGAGCTTGTAAGCCATTGTTTCATTTGGGTATTTCTTTGGCGACATTGTAGGCAAGAGGCCATGGAACGGCATTCCCAATTTGCCTAAATTGCGATGTAATAGCACCATAAAAAATAAAGTCATCTGGAAATGATTGAAGACGCGCAGTTTCCCTAACCGTCATCCTTCTTTTTAGGTTAGGATGTGGAATAATTACTGGACCTCCTGTTCCTCCTCCCCTTCCAACAATTGTAGGAGATGGCTTATTCCATTTAGTAGCTCTATTACCTAAGTGCCCATTAATTTTAACCTTGTGCTTTGTACCTTGGTGATTTGGGATTTTTTCTGTTGGTTCTTCTGGAAGATCGCTTATAGCGTCTCTTACGGTTTTCCATGAATTATTTTTTTTACCAGATATGTTTACGCTTGAATTTTCAAAATGGGTTGGTTGTGGATGAAATATCCTCTTAGCAATGTCGTCTCTTGTTCCCAAAATGATTACTCTTCTTCTACTCTGAGGAACACCGAACTCGACAGCATTTAGGATTTTATACTGTGCTTTGTAACCTGCTTCTTTAAAATCTTTCATAATCATCCTAATTACTTCCCCATTACCTATGCTTAAAAGACCAGGAACATTTTCAGCAACAAAATATTTTGGTTTCTTTTCTTTAATAACCCTCAAAAGTTCTAGGTACAATTTATTTCTTGCATCTCCCACTTTCCGGTATGGATTAGCAACAGAAAAACCTTGGCATGGAAAACCGCCAATTACAACATCGCCGTCAGGTATATCTTTAGTGTCTATCTTTTCAATATCCCCTAAAACAACGTGGTCTTCTGGTAGATTAAACTTTTTGCAGATATTATTTCGGTATGTTTCCAATGAATCTTTATCATGGTCGTTAGCCCAAACAATAGTATGACCTGCTTTTAGGAAGCCATAATCCATTCCACCAGCACCACAAAATAATGATATTACCCTCATTTTTTCCACCATGATTAACACTCAATTAACATCAGGTATATAAATATTTAGCTTTTCCACCACTTAAATTCCTTTTTTAAGTAATCGTAAATTTCTCTTTTTTCTTTGTCATCTGACTTTTTTACTCTGTCTAAAAGAGTTATTACTTTGATATCATTGTTCTTCATTCCTTCATTGCAAACATTACACAAGACCATGTAATTATCTGGGCTGTCGGATTCCCCCCACTCTCCCTCTTTAGCTTTAAATGCTTTTTTGTGTCCTAAATGTAATGTTACTTTATGGCCTGGCTTGAATGGATCATC
>JACOYJ010000057.1 GCA_016181885.1 Candidatus Pacearchaeota archaeon
AAGAAATAGAAAGTTGGATTAATTGGTTCAATGAGAAGAGAAAGAATCTTGGAATTAAAGCTTATCCTGCAGACCTGTATGTTAAGTATTAAGGTTTACCTAACACTTAGGCTATCTTAAGCTCTCTAAGCAATTTCGGACCTTTGAATATCAGCGGAGTATAAACCTGGATCTTATTTGCTCCGTATTTTTTCCTTTCAGCAAGCCTCTCTAAAGAGTTTATTCCTCCGCAAGCGATAATATCTAAATCCAGGTTATTCTTGGTCAAGAAATTATAAAACAGCTTTTGAGTTTCTAGAGAAGAACTATAGAGCTCATTTCCACTCGTTCCGCCATAACTATAAATCAACTCAGTCGTATTAGATATTGTAACTCCCCTTGCCCCAAACTCCATACACGCTTCGCATATATTTTCTATTTCAGAGATTCCCAAATTTGGAGAAATTTTAATATAAAGCTCTTGAGAACTTTTATTTTCATTAGCGCATTTGATAATATCTTTTAAATCTATTAAGTAATAATTTTTATCTGCTATATTCGGGCATGATATGTTGAGTTCAAATCTATCTATATATGGAAGATATTTCAAGATAGTAATTGTTTTCTCTAAATCCTTTAATAAGTAATTTCCTGTTTTTCCGGGAGTGCTTGCGAGGTTTATCGTTAAAGGTACTTCGTGGCTTCCATGAGCAGATAAATTTTCTGCCACTCTATCAACTCCTTCTCCAGGCAGACCCATCCAGTTAACTAAAGATTCTTTTTTTACATAACGTTTTATCCTTGGTCTTGGGTTTCCGCTCCAAGATTCTGCAGTAACTGTTCCAACAACGACTCTATCAAAACCCAAGTATCTTAAAAATTGCGGATGAATCTCTCCATTCTTATTAAATCCCGCAGCGTTCGAAATCTCTATTTGTGGATTTTTTTTATCATGAGAATATCTTAGAAGTAAATTATCAAGACTTGTTTTTCTTAAAAATTTAGAAGCATTGACTAATAAATCATGGGCTTTTTCTGGATCTTTTCTTGTAAAATAAAAAAGCATGGGCCTGAGAAAAAGATAAAATTCCTCGGTAAGCCTTCGCAATAGATACATCTTTGGAAAGCAAGGAAAGATGATTTATATGGGTTTTGATTCCCTGCATGAAAGAATTAGTTTTTTAAATCAGCGAGAACTTACTTTCATGTGGGAAAGGGGTCACACGTTTTAAGATTTGCATTATATCTGATTTTAGGCTTTTTGCCGTCTTTCTTATTCGTAACGCTGCTTCTTCCTCACGGCTCTCCATTAGAGAATTATATAAATTTCTTAAAGGATTACAGGAATTCGTGGTGGGCTTGGGTATGCGCTGCCGGAATAATTGCTGTTTCGTATTTATTCTTCGGTTTTATTGGATATATGAAAAATCCGCAGAAGAAATCAGGCAAAAAAGCCGCACTATTTACGCTTTTCCTCTTAATTTCAGTAATTTTAGCGCTTATACTAACACAAGCTTATCTATATGGAAAGTTCTTGATGGGAAGCGATCTGCTCATAAAACTCTCTTTGGACAAGGACAATTTATTTTTCCTGGAAAAAGAAAACCAGGAGCTTAATCTTAAGATTTCTGCGTCAATGAATCCTCTTTGCTCTGCTGAATGCCAGTATAGCTTTGTTGATTTAGGCTCCAATAAAATAATAGACTCGGGAAGTTTCAATATAACTCCTATTTTCTCAAAAACAAAAACGTATACTCTCAATAAAACAAAGGCAAACGAAGCGCAGACACTAGCCTTGTTTAGCGTAAAATGCAGAGCAGAAAAAACGAGATTTTGCTACACAAGAGCTGAGGAAGTAGAAAGAACAGAATTAATCACTTTAAATTATGTTTCTGACAAAGAACAGCAAGCCTCTAATTGGTCCGCTGTCTGCTGTTTTGATGGGGCGTGCGCAAAATGCTGCCATAATAACTGTTCAGACAAAAATTATCCTGTAATATTCCTCCACGGACACAGCGTCAATAAAGCGCTTCCGGCAGACTACAGCTTAGACGCGCTTATAAAAATTAAGAATAGATTGACAAAAAACAGATATATTGACGCAGGAGCAATGGTTACTAATTACGAAAGAGAAGACCCTGAATTATTGGGAAAGGTCAACGCCCCTATTGCTGTAACTGCAAGTTATTTCTTCGATGTTTACAAAACTAAAGAAGGTGAAGAAATCACTGTTCCTTCAAAGACAGAAAGCATAGACACTTACGCAATAAGACTCAGAGACATAATTGATACAGTAAAATACAGGACAGGAAAAGACAAGGTGATCATCGTAGCGCACAGCATGGGGGGGTTGGTGACTCGAAGATATGTCCAAGTTTTCGGCGATTCAAATATAGAAAAGGCGATATTTATCACGATTCCAAATCACGGAATCGACGGAAAAGTAAGAGATTACTGCGCTGTGTTTGGAGAAAAGTCAACATGCGAAGACATGGACAAAAACAGCATCTTCATAAATAAGCTTGATAATTCTCCGCAACCAACATTTCCCATAGAAAATATTATCGGCATAGGATGCAACATGAGTTCTGAAACAGGCGATGGAATAGTAAAGAACTCAAGCCAGTTCTTGGATTTTGCCAAGAATTATTATGTTAATGGAGCATGCAACGAGCTCGGGCTGGAATTCTTTCACGAAGAAATCACAGATATAGATAAATATCCTAAAGTTTATGAGATAATTAATAAGACGATAAGAAGTTATTAATTGAGAAAAATATGAAATTAAAAAGAGACAATTATTTTAGAGAAAGAGGCGGAACTGCTAAGATAATTAATGTTTCATGTGACTCTTGTGGCAAGTTAATCTTTGTTTATCAGAAAGATGGGCCTGGTTGGCTTAAGAGATGCTACCTTAACAGAATTATTGAGCCTGAAAAATATTCTAGAATGTGGAAGGATAAATCAATAAAAGAGCATGGTGACTTTGATAATCTTAAATGTGTTTGTGGAAATATTATAGGCTCTCCAATAAAACACAAAGATGGAAGATTGGCATTTCATCTTATCAGAGGAAAGTTCAAGAGAAGCAGTAAAAAGTAATATTTATAAAACAAAATACCCTAACCCATAAATAATAAAGAGGGTAAAAATGGGTTCTGATATTTCAGCGATAATTCTTCCTGCCGCGCTTGGGGGCATCGGGGGCTTAACAAGAGGCCTTATTGGTCTGCTTAAAGCCATTTCTTTAAGGAGAAAAATATTGTGGGGCTATTATGTTATAACTGTCTTTGTTGCCGCAGTGATAGGAATTTTTATAGGAATAATATTCAACTTTGACTACAGGCTTTCCTTGCTTGCAGGATATGCCGGGACAGATATTCTTGAGGGAATCTACAAGAGCTTTGCGATTCAGAAGGTTTATGTTGGCGCGAAGACAACTAAGAAATAAGAAAGAATAAAAATGGCCAATAAAAGATTGCTTGATTTTATCAAAGAGGCAAGAAGGAGGCGTTACGGAGACAGCGACATAAAAAGAGCGCTTATCAGCCATGGATGGCCGCTAGCAGAAGTTGAGGGCGCCTTCCGCTTTCTTATTCCTAAATACACAAATAAAAATCAAATTACCCTGTTTTTGAGTGACGAGCTAATGGCAATTCTCTCAAAAAGAGCAAGAAAAAATATGCTTACAGTATCTGAACAGATTGAAGATATTTTGAGAAGAAGCACAATAAATCAATCTAAGAAGAAATCAGCTTATGATCCGAAGTTAGACGATGCGTTGATATCTATTTTTTCAAGAAGAAGAACCGGGCCTAAAAAATAAGGCGGACCCATATATGCAAGGTAAACTTGTAATCTTAATATAAAAATTGCCACCCACATTTTATCTGTTTTTATCATTAATAGTTAACAAAAATCTGCGAATGAAATGAGCAGCTGATTATATTTATTATTTGCAGATTATTGAATGTTAAGCATTAACTTGACTTTTAACATTTAGCGATATTTTAAAAACCCTTAATTTTTATCTCTTTTATCATGCATGACTTAAAAGAATTAGACGAGCAATACAATCTTGAGCTTGAGAAAGTAGCTGGAGAAATAAAAAGAAACAAGGCTAAGCTAGTTTTACTCCAGTTTCCCGACGGATTAAAGATCTACGCAACTGCTGTTGTAGATTATCTTAGAGAGAAAACTTCTGCGGAATTTATAATTTGGATGGGCACTTGTTTTGGCGCTTGCGATTATCCTGTTGGGATAGATCACTTAAGGCCGAAGATAGATATGTTTATTCAGTTCGGTCACAATGCGCTGATGCCATCATATTGATGCCTAAATTAACTCAGATACTTTTTTGTTCAACTTTGGCCTACGTTCCTTAATTATCATTAGTTTCATTAATAACTATTTAATTAGTGGCAAGCAGAGTTGCCAAGGAATAAGCAATTTAATTATTCATAACTGATTAGCTAGTAGCAAATAGAGTTATTAGACTAAAGACAAAATAATTTCTGTTAATAATAGCTATTATTCTAAAGATGAATAGATAATCATCTCTGCCAACAAGAATTATCTTGAATTAGCTTTGAATAGCTTATTTATCTCAGCCTATCCATATTGAGCTATGTCAATTATTAATTAATGAGATAGTTTTAAATTATGGGGTTCAATTTAATTTTATATAAATATTGCGTTAGCGCAAAAATAAATAATCAAGATTCGTAAGAATCGTCTACCTCTCCTCTTTTTTCAGCGCTTCTATATGCGGGATGACTTCTACGATAGAATATTGCATTGCATAAACCGCAATAAAGATGGTTTTTTGGAGCATCTTCCCCATTTCCAATTCTTGCCTCAGGATGATGATGTTTTTCGCACCAATCTCTCGCGTTTCTCAACTCTTCATAATTTTTATCGCCAAATCTTCTCTTCCCTATTCCCGCAACAGCCTCTTTTATAAATTGCTGCATCATAGTATCCTTATCAAGTTTAGCCTTCTCCTTTTTTGCCATATCTGCCTAAAGATTAAGGGGTATAAAAGTATTTTGATTAAAAAAGATAAACTTAAATATTCCATAAAACATAATTAGTAATGGGAAAAATTGATGGGATACATTTGCGGGCTCTAACTCTTCTTGGAGGTGCTGGCCAAGAGGTGCGTTCGCACATTATTTTCAAACTTGGGAAAGAAGATTTAGTTAATGCCGTCTTAGATTTAGTTGACATGAAAATGGTTAATAGAAGAGTAAATTAAAATTATAACTCACTGCCCGTTGAGGAGGAAATATCTTATTGTTTGAGTGAGAATGGGCAAGCTCATTATAATTCTCTTTTAGATTTTGCTAATTCTTTATAGCCAACCAGCCAGAATTGCAACTCCTACGAGGAATAACAAAATTCCAGAAATCAAGTGAAGAATCTTTACATTTCTGTCTTTCCATCCTGTAACCTCATCAACCTTTGCAAATCCCAAATAGATTATGAGAGTTATTATTAGCATAGGCAGAACAAAAATGATGTTATAGTAAATAAGCCAAGGCATTGCTCCTAAAATTCCTAAATCTGCCAATAGGCCAGAAGCAACAACATAAGGACCCATTGTGCAAGGCAATAAAAATAAGGTTATAAAGAATCCTAAGAAAAATGCGCCTTTTGGAGAAGTTATTTTATCTATAATTCTTTTTGCTTTCGGTCTTAAAAAGAGCGGCATCTCCGTCGCTAAACTGCCTTTTTTATAATATAGAAAATCCTTAATATTTAACGCTCCAAGAATCATGGCAATTATAGCGAAACCTTTGTAAATATATGGAGAAATGTTCAATATTGCTTCATTTAGGGTTTTGAAGAGCTGAACAATTATAACCCCATATGCAAAATATCCTATAAAAACTGCAGAAACAAACGCCAATCCGCCGAGAAGAACCTTCCTCTTCTTGTCAGGGTTTTGAATCATGATTGTCATTAGAACCATTGCAAGAATCGCAATCTCGCAGGGATTTATAGAATCGGCGAGAGCGAGAGTTGTTATTCTAAGGAAGTTTATCATAATTAAAATAAATAAGATGATGTTTTTAAAGATTGACACAGAAAAGATTATTTGTTATCTTTGAATTAGGTCTTTTTCTTCAAGAAGCCATTTCCAAACCGGAATTATTCTTATTTTTTTACCTTCAATTATTCTTTCTTCCTCTTGCTCTTCTGTTAAAATAATTCCCTTTTTTAATTTATGTTCTTTCATGACCTCAAGCAATCCATTAATCTCTCTCTTTTCATTTTCATCATTTAATTTTTTAGTCACCTGTATTGCCAAAGATACTTTATTCTTTTTAACTATTAAAAAATCACATTCATAGTTTTTTCTAAAGTAATAAACTTGTTCATTTCCCCTTCTTAATTCAATGAAGACTAAATTTTCCAATAATTTTCCAAAATCATCTGAAAACTTAAAACTAACTGTGTTTAATAATCCATTATCAATGCAGTATATTTTCTTAATTGAACCAAGCTGTTTTGCCAAGGAGTATTCGTATTTTAAATTTTGAAAAAATAGATAAGCATCTTCAAAATAAGACAAATGTTCTATGACTGTATTTTTACTAATTTTAAATCCAATTGACCTTAATTTATTTGCAAGTTTGCTATAAGACATTTCCTTTGAGACTGATTCAAACAGCAAGTTAGCAAGTGCTTTTAACTTATTTACATCTTCTATTTTGTATCTTTCAACTATATCCTTGAATATCATTGAATCATAATAGCTTTGCAAAATATTCTCTTTTTGCAAATCTTGGGAAATTATCGCGGGATAACCCCCGCTATTGGCAAATGAAGAAAATAATTTTTTTATCTCAATTCTGTCTTTACTGTAAGAAACATTCTTTAAGTCATACTTTACATTTTTCCAATTAAGAATTTCTTTAAAACTAAGCGGAAAAATTTCATAGTTTAAGACTCTTCCCCTTAATTTAGTGGATATTTCTTTACTTAGTAATTTTGAACTTGAACCTGTTAAGATAATCTGAATATCTTTTCTTACATCATGAATTGTTCTTGCCCAAGAATCCCAATTTTTAACTGCTTGAATTTCATCAAAAAAGAGATATATTTTTTGTTTCTTATCTATCTGAGATAATTCAAAAAATGCTTCAAGTAATTTGTCTAAATCTTTGGATTCTGCTCCTAAAATCTTGTTGTCTTCAAAATTAATATAAAGAATATTATTTTTTGATATCCCTTTCTCCAATAGTCGGCTTATTAATTGAAAACAAAAGTAGGTTTTTCCAGCTCTTCTCGGGCCTGTAATTGTAATAATGAAATCGGTATTTATATCTACAGAGATATTTCTTTCTACAGCTTTAGGAATATTCAATTCCCTCCAAATTGTTATTATTTGTTTGTAATCCATATCGTCTATTGAACAAATTTAGCTTAATTTGTATTGTCTAAAATACAGATTACTATATAAAGGTTTCTATGCAAATTCCTATTAAATCGTTAGTTATTTCTGAGCGATATATCTTCTGTTTTTTCCAGTGAAAAGAATATTCGATTATCATTCTAACACCCAGTCAGCTCTTTCAATTTTGAGATTTCCTGAGTTCCTACAACCTTCTCCCCATTAATTATCCATGTCGGAGTTGCTTCAATCCCAACTTCTGCGCACTTTTCTCTCTCAAAGAAGCAGTCAACTGGATGCAAATAAGAAACATACTCTCCAAACATCTTTTTTTGATTTTCACAATGCGTGCATCCAAGCCTGACATAAAGCTCAGAATTTTCCCCTATGCATTTTGCAGTCTCTTCATCTGTTTTTGGTGCAGGGTTTTTCATTAAAAATAGGGCTAGGATTACTACTGCAGTAATAACAAGAAATGTGGCAATGTTCTTCTTTTTCATTATCTAATCAGCCAAACGATTTTTTTAAAGCTTTTGATGAAACTAGTTTATTTTATAGAAATCTTAATAAATCAACCTATAATGGATTTTTGATGAATGAAAGAACAGAAATCATGATTGGCGCCAATGGAAAAATAGCTGGGGAATATCTCGATTATCTTGAGCTGAAAGGCATTCCTTCTGTTGCGGTTTATCCCACCGGAGATGGCGAGAATTTTAGAAAATATTCTTGCGTGAAGTCAGCTATTAAGCAGGACTTGAGAGATAATAATCTTGGTGAATTGGAGCAGGCGATTATGTCAGAAAAAAATCCGAGAATAATTTATCTTGCTGTTGAAAAGAGGATGAGCGGCGACATTTCATTTAACGACCATTTCGTTGTTAATGCTCTTCCGGTCAAGAAACTTGCCGACCTTATCTCAGAAAGAAAAATTCCCCTCCTTTACGCATCAAGTGACATGGTTTTGGCTGGAAACAAAGGCGATTTTTCAGAAAATAGTGTTCCTGAAGAGCCATTTGGAAAATATGGAATATCTAAATTTATTGGAGAACAACATGCTTTAAATTATCCTTATGGAAAAGTTATCAGACTTGGAAATGTCTTGGGAACTAAGGGAGATTTTTTGAGTTTTGTTGTAAAGACTATAAAAGAAGGCGGAAACCCAAAGGTTTGGACTAATGTTTACAACAGATTTACCGGGATAAATGAGGTCTGTATGGTCTTCAATAAGCTTGCAAACTATTCTGGAAAACAGAAAGTTTTTCATGTAGCATCAAACAATCAGCCAATGTCCCGCGAAGAAATATCAGAGAGAACTCTCGACCTTTTAGTTGACAGAGGGATTATTCCAAAAGATTCCTTTAAGAAACTCTGCAAAGTTGAACATGATTTCAGAGACGGCAGGCCCAGAGTTTTGTCGTTAAATACAGATATCACTTCTCACGAATTAGGCTATCGTCCAACCTCTATTATGTGCTCAATTCTTGAAAAAATTGATGAAAGAGAAAGTGATTATCTAAGATTTTAATCCGCAATTTCTTCAGCTATTTTCTTGATTTTTTCGTACATCCCGTAAAATCCCTCTGACCTGCTCATGGAAATTGGCAGATAAGATTTAGCTTCATTTAGAAATTCTTCCAGTTTTTTATTAGAATTCTCGTCAATTATTTCTTTAGGAGTAAGCCCGCTGAATGTTTTAAGAAGCACTGCGAGTTCGCCTTTAACAAAAATAGAGTCGGAATCGCCGAAAAAAACTACTTTTCCTTCGGATTTTTCACCAATAATATAAACCGTTGACCTGCATTTCGTTACAAGATTCTTCTCAGTTTTGTATTCTTTTGGAAATGGGGGCAGTTTTTTCCCAATGTCCATTAAAAGAGTGTATGGGCCGAAGTCCATTCCGAGCTGCTTTTCAGCTTCTTTGGCTTCTTTTATTTCTTCAATGACTGTGTCGAGATAATTTAGCATTAAAATTTTGATGTTTTAACCTATATATTCTTTGCGTAGGATTTCACAATGACCCGTTGCGAAGAAGATAACTAAGTGGGAGCATATTTTAAGAATTTAGGATGAGCCACCTATAATGTATAAATTACCCCTAGTTTAAAAAGTTCGTTTTTCACCTAGCCTAGTCCAAAAGAAAGATTTAAATTAAATTTAATCTTGATAAATACTATGAATCTAAAGGAATATCTAGAAAATTTTGGAAAAATACAAACTTTTTATGGTGTAGAAGAAAAATTCGATAATAAATTGGTAAAATTTCAAATCAAACTCAAGAATAAAATAGAAAAAGAAAACTTAGCTAAAGAAATACAACAATTAGTTTTCAAAAAAGTTCCGAAAAATTTGTATGTTTGTGTAAGCGATAAATCTTGGTATACAAATCAAGGTAAAGAGTATAAAATCTCGAGTATTGCAACAATTTCTCTAGATAAAGGACTTGTTGAAAAAGAGTTTAAGAATGAATTGAAAAAGTCTGAAAGAGTAAGAAAGGAAAAGTTGAGATATTTAGAAGAGAAGATTAAGCCATTTCTTAAGAACTTAATGCAATCAAAATTAGTTTGGGGGTGCATTGTAAGAGGGGATTTATTAGACCCAAATAGATTTCCCCATAGATTCTCAGATATAGACATTGTTATTTTAACAAACTTCAAATCGGACGATATGAAAAATAAAAAAATATTAATAGATATGTTAAAGAGTTCACTATGCACTATCATACTTGAATATTATAATTTTTATTCAGGTGGAAAATTTTATGGAGAGAGAAAATTGTTAGTCAAAAAGAAGTCAAAACATGAAATTGGATTTAGTGTTATATCAATGTTGGACTTTGAAAATCTGCATAAAATATGGAAAGAAAAAAAGAGGTATATAAGGAAATATGATGCACAAAACTTTTCGAATGCTAGAATTTTATTTGAGAAAAGAGGTACTGCAAAAAAGTTTTTAAAGCTGTTTCTTTCTTTGGCTCCGGGTCATAATGCATTTTAGAGCTAATAGTCAGGCATATCTTCACTTAGAGATTTTTGAGTTTTTTCTTTTGACGGCTTCGCTTCAGAAGGCTCAGCCGGCTCTGACATCTCAGATACCGAAACAGAATTAACCATCTCCCTAAATTTTATAAATTCAGATGCGGGAATCCTTACACCCGCTTTTGTGAATCCGGTATATCTATCTGAAGTAACAAACTCTCTTATTGTCAGTCCTCTTTTGCCGCCGAAATCATCAACTCTTACAACTATGTCCGCCCGGTCATTTTTCTTTATTTTTCCTATGTCTTTTTCCATGAAAACCTCCTGCGGGTTTTCTATCCAGCCACCACCGAATCTTTTCTTTGCCTCCGATGGATTCGGATAAAAACAATGCAGTACTATTTGTTTAGGAAAAATCGTTTTATAAATTTATGTGCTGGCTTTTGACTTCAATTTCCTCTTTTTTATTAATGGTTTTTATTCCAAAATAAATTATAATTCCGCCCATTATTAAGAGCATAATCATTTTTCAGACAATGAATCCAGTTAATTTATTAGTGCTATCTTAGATAGTTCCACCATTACCCTACTTTACATTAGAACTCAACACAAATGAACTATTTAACATATACAAAATTATCAATGAATCAATAATTATTTTAGCAATTCCGCTAACCTTATTCCCCATCTTTGCGCAAAATCCTTTTGGCATATAAATATAACTAGAAATATAAATTATTGATTATATCTCATTCTGAGTCTTTGATATATCTGAAATTCAGATTCTACATTTTGTTCATGCAATGAGTTTAGGTATTCTTCCACTATCGCCCTGTGATGCTGGCCTGTGAAAATTCTTCTTGCTAATCCGGCCAATGGAGCGTAAATCACTGGGTTTGAAGTGCATAAAATTATTGGAATATTCAAGGCATAAGATAAGCCCATGTAAAAAACTGCTTCTTTTCTTCCTTCTTTATCATCAAATTTTACAACAGTTATGTCAACATCCCTTGCAAAATTTTCAAGGTTTTCCGCATCGTAATCTGTTCTGCAGTTCTTTGTTCTTGCAACTTCTGAAATAGTGCTTGAAAATTTTGACAATGCTCCAGTAAACAAAACACTCCTGCAAATTTCTTCGTTTTCTTTTTTTATCCTATGAAATTTTGGGGAATATAACCCGCTGTCTAAAAGTTCGAAGGCGTTTTCTTTATTTTTGAAATGGTGAGAGGCAACTTTTTCGAACAGCGGATTTTCTCCATCCTCATCTATAGTAATTATGCATTTGCCTCTTGCCCTTGAAGCTCCAATTTCGGCGTAAGTCATTGTTCCTCTAATCTCCCCTTTTGGAAAGTATGCGAAGAGAATATCTGTGTTTTGCGCAGCATTCATATCGTCTTCAACAAGTTTTGCAATTGCCTGCTGTCTATGGTTCCTTGGGTCTTTTATATCAAAATTAGACAATCTTTTTATGAAACTATCCCTCCAATCAGAAAAAACGCCTGCAAGGTAAATGCTCTCTTTATTTTCCACTATTAATATTATCTATTGTTATTTAAAAGAAAAGTTATGCTGGATAATATATTTTAAATTCCCAAGACTTCCCGCCAGTTTTCCCAAGTAAGCCTTCTTTTTCCTTCAACTTCTTTGTTATATGATTTATCGTATAAAACATGCTCCCAAACTGGCTCCATAATTCCTAAAATTTTTGGCTTGTCATCTATTAATATATCTCCTCTGATAAGGGTTTTGTCTTTTGTCAATACAATTTTTTTTGCCCAGCCTTTTCCAATATTATATTCAGCCCATGCAAGTTTTTCAGGAATAGTTATTTTATAATCTCCAAAAGGTGCTGTGCAAATTCTGACTTCCTGCCCAAGTTCAAGCATTTTTTCAAGCGCTTCTTTTCCTCCTTTAATAGATGGCAGATCAAATGCGAACCCTTTTTTAGATCCGATTACATCTATAACTTTCCCATATTCTGGAGGGCAGTTGTCTGCATAATAAAAAGTCTTAAATTCATTTCTATCGGGCGTCCACAAGCATCTCTTTTTCAATTCTTTTTCAATTCCAAGATTGTAGTCTGCAAGAACACCATCCATATCCACAAGTATTATCATAAAACCGAAAGAAAAATTAGTTTTATAAAGATTGTTGTGACAATTTGTTATACATTAGCCGTCGCTCGCATATTCAGTTGCTCCGAAACCGCCTAAGACAGATTTCTCCGCATAAAAACTGCATTAATATGAAATAAATATTTTATGCTTGGTTGATAGAATAAGATAAGTTTAGATTATCAAGATGTTAACTTCGCGAAGCGACAAATTTGAGCGAGCGGTAGTATTTTTTATCTCCATAAATTTTATATACTTCCTATTCAATAGGTTTTTATGAATGGCGAAAAAGTTTTCACAGACTTTAATGATTTTTTAAGAACTTGCCTGCCAAATTATTACGAAGAGATAATTTATGGGCCTAGAAATAAAGAAGAAATAACTCCTGAAGAAGCCGGGAGAAGACTTGCAAAAGAGATTTTAGGCAAAATAAATATTGATTTATCTAAACTTAGGGGATTAGAAGGCATTAAATAATACTTGCGAAGATGAAAAGCATTGATAAGATTGATGGGCTTAAGAGTTTTAAAGAAGCAGAACAAACCTTAAAAAGATTTTATGAAACCATGGAGTTGGTGAGAAGATATTCGCCAAAGCCCAACACTAAACCTAAAAAATATGAGATGTGGGAATATTAATAAATATTTTTTGTTGATTGTATAATAAAGCTATTTACTCTCAATTCTTTCTGCTGGTTCAACACTTTGAATGTAATAACTTGTAGAACCTCTTGTAGCCCAAGGGGCTCCAGCCTCCATATACGTAATTTTGATTCTTTGTCCTAAGTTTAATGCTGCTTGTAATTTATAAACTAATTCTTGAGGATTTTCCCCATGTCTTGTTTGACTGTCTATACTAAAATCCCATAAGTTTGCCCCAACTGCTTGTCCAGCAACTAATCCTTCTAGCGCCATTTGTCCTTCCCATGTTTTCCATATGTATCCTTTTTTAGAAACTTTATTAATTACGCCGGTTCTTACTCCATTGCCATATTCTATATTATTGCATCCCTTGCATCCTGCAAAACTTGCGGCAATTACTAAAGAAATTCCCCATGAAACAACTCTTCCTATCCTGACGCCATATTCATCCGTAAATATTCCCATGCTTTTTTATATGTTAGTTAGTTTATAAATGTTTCTATTTGTTACTACTTTAGAATTAAGGTAATTATCATTTTTGGAGATTAAATTTTTAGCTATATAACAGAAGCCTTAATTATCCTGACTTCTTCCAAAGGTCTGTCATTTCCGTCTGTTTGCATTTTTGCAATTGCATCAACAACATCAATTCCTTCAACAACTTCCCCGAAGGTTGGATGCCTTCCGTCTAAGAAATTATTATTGACCAAGTTTATGAAGAATTGACTTGAGCCTGTGTTTGGGCCTGCGTTAGCCATAGAGATTGTTCCTCTGTTGTTTTTGTTTCCGCCAGTGTGCGTGAACTCATCCTTAATATTTGGGATTTTTGGGTCTCCGTATCCTGTGCCAGTCGGATCTCCGCCCTGAATCATAAATCCGTCAATAACCCTGTGGAAAATTACCCCATTGTAAACTCCTTCGTCAACTAATCTTTCAAAGTTTCCGGCAGTTATCGGCATATCGTTATACAATTCTATAATAATATCCCCCTTTGTTGTTTCAAGTTTCACTTTTGTTCCTTCTGTCATTGTTGTCTGTCCTGTTGTTTTTCCTTTTGAAAAAAATCCCAAAAACATCGCTAAAACTAAAATGCCAACTATTGCAAAAACAGCGGTTTTGTTCATGAATAGTATTAGAGAAAGAGGTTTTTAAGGTTAATTATTCAGATAAATATTCTACTAATTCTTCTCCCAGTAAAAATTCTAAGTCCTTTTTTGGAATTTGAAGAATTGCATCTTCTTGACTTGGGCGCATGTTTTCTATCTCCCATTTTGGGTTGAGCAGTCGTACCATTTCTCTTTTTCCATCAACTTCTCTGTGAAATACTCTTGATAAAGGATAGTCCCCATTATTTGATAAAACTCCAAGAATTCCGTAATCTGGAACACCTTTAACTTCTACTACATAAGCAAGATATGTCTCAAAACCGCATTTAATTATATACCTTCTTCCTGCAATCTCATCTTTTTCCATGATATAAATATATCTTTTAGTTTTTAAAAATTATTGTGTTTAATTCTTAATTTCAATTTTATAGGATTAATCCCCGCAGACTTGAACCACAATTTCCCTGTCTCTTGCACTGCAGGTCTCAACAGCAAAAATCCTCTGCCATTTGCCGAGCATAATCTGATTATTGATTATGGGAATATTCTGGGAGGTTTCCAGAACCATGCATTTCAAATGTCCATTCGCGTTCTTAGGCTCATTTTCCGGACAGTTTTTTCTCAGTTCAAGCTTATCATGCAAATACTTTTTGTTTCTTGGAGCTAGTCTCTCCATAAAACTATCCAAGTCTTTCATCAACAATTTTTCGTTCTCGTTTATTTTCACCGCCAAAGTAGTGTGCCTGCTGAAAATATTCACAAATCCGTCAAATATTTTATATTTTGAAAGAATCTTTTTTATCTTATCAGTAATATCGATAAATTCCAATGCTCCCTTAGTCTTTAATTTTAGAATCTCAGAACGAATTTTCATATTACCCTAATCCCTCATCTCTATTTTGATGTTAATGTTCTTCGGAATTCTCATTCTCATTATATGATGAAGAACTTTTTCGTTTGCTGGCAGGTCTATAAGCCTTTTATGAATTCTCATTTCAAACCTGTCAAAAGTTGCAGTTCCGTTCCCGCAAGGGCTTTTTCTTGTTGTTACTTTAAGCCTTTTTGTCGGCAGTGGCACAGGCCCAGAAATCGTAATTCCAGATTTGTGCGCAACATCTTTAATGGAATTGCTAATATCATTAAGGGCTTCTACATCTGTGCTGTTGAGTTTTATTCTTACTTTTGACATATTCAATAAATCAAAAATCACTTTTTAAAGCTTTCTTTAGTGTTAAGTCCAGAGTCAAACTTAACATCCTTGGATTTTATATAAAAATTATTAATCGACAGGTTTAAATATACTTTTAAGTTTGTTTTTATGTTTCTC
>JACOYJ010000058.1 GCA_016181885.1 Candidatus Pacearchaeota archaeon
AAGTCTTAAATGCTCTGCGAGTTGCCAGTTGTCGTCGGCTTCTTTTAAAACAGCTTCAATTGTTTTTTTGACATTCATGAAGTTTTGCGGCTAAATTAGTTTATAAAGATTTATGTATTTTATCAAATCTGTTAAGTCAAGTTTGTAACTAAACATTTTTATTAGGAAATAAGAGGATAAATATCTCTATGTCCTGCTTTAATTTGCTGCTCCTACCGTCGCAGATTAATAATTTTTGTTAATAACACGATGAACTTGTGAGCGAGCGTTTTGACTTTGCTAGTAAAATATCAATCAAAAAGGCAAGGCGCGAGCAGAGTGCAATTTTATTTCCATGTTAAGCTTCAGGGTTTACTTAACACAAACCGAAGCCTTTATAAATTAAGTTTTTGATTTCTTAATATGGAGATGAATGTTCTTAAACTTGAGAAAGAAGAAGCTGAAGTTGAGCTCGATGACCTGACTATGGCTGAGATTTTAAGGGTTTATTTGAACAAAGACAATAATGTTAGTTTTGCAGCATGGAAGCGGGTTCATCTTACAGAAAAGCCAATATTGAAAGTTAAGACAAAAGGCAAGACAGCGAAAAAAGCAATTAGCGATGCTGTTTCTGATATTACAAAAGATTTGGATAAAACCCTTGCCGAATTTAAGAAAATGAAGTAAGGTTTATTAACTAAAGATTCTTAGAATAATTATGGATATTAGTGATGATGCAGAAATCGCTGGTGCTCAACCTGATTTAGAGGATGCTGTTAAAAATTTTCCGTTGAAGGAACCAAAAACCGGTCCTAGGACTGGAGGTTTAATTATCACGATGTCTTATTGCTGCCAGGCGCCTGTTGTTCAGTCTCAAGGAGCCCATAAAACTGAAAGCGGGATGATGGTTGGAGGAGTTATAGTTCGTTATTGTTCTAAGTGCCACAAACCTTATCACCCTCGTTTAATTGGCGGCGCGCTATCATCATAATGCTTATTAATTCTTAATAGTTTATTATTTTTGTATGAAAATTCCAGGAATAAATAAAAACCTTGACGAAAACAAGATAGTTGAAAAAGAGGCAAGGGACTTATTTCATAGGAGAGTAAATGAATTCGAAATAGCTTGGAAAGATTTTTTTAAAGGCAAATCTCAGCCCAAAACTGATGAGGAAGATGTATCTCAAATGAAAGAATTTTCTCATTGGTATAATCATGTTAGGAAACAGTCTGATACAAACTTAACTCCTAAAGAAATGTCTGATAAAAATATGGAAAATAGAATGTTTGAATTCAGGGAGGATGAAGACGATGAAGAGTGCGCAGATTTTGGGGATGGTGATGAAGAAGCTGTAGAAAGGGCTAAATAAGAATGGATAGTGGGGAAGGAAATATGCTGAACAAAGAATTAAAAGAGTCTATGTAACTCAAAAGAGAATGTTTTATTATCCAGAATCGATTATTTTCTAAATTATTGTATCTTTAAAGTAGTTACAATAGAAACATTTATAAAGCTCCTATTTCTTAAAAAATCATGAAAGAAGAAACGATTACTATTGATGCAGATATAACAAGAGAGAAGGCATTAAATAGAGAAATGAATCCAAGAGAAATAGTTTATGGTGAAGCAACAAATACAATTAACCCACTTACTGGAAGGTCTTATGAAGACCAATTTATGATTCAGGCAGAATTAGAAAGATTCATGGAATCCTATGCTAGGGTTAATTCTAGTTGTGGTAAGAAAATCGATAAAGTTTATCTTGACAAAAGGAACTATTATGAGGATTTAGAAGAAATGCTGCTTCCAAGAAATCTATCTCTAATAGAAGGCGGAAGAAAATTTAAATCTCCATCGACAATACCAACAATAGAACTCCAAAAAGCTCTTGGCAGAATGGAAGTTCGTGAAGGAAGAATCACTGAAAGAGAATATATGGAGTTTGTTGAAGATGTTGATGTTCTTTCAAAAAAATATTCTGAAACTCCAGGTTTGACTTTAGAATCAATTACAAGTGTTGATGGGTTGAATTCCGCTCTCTGTGTTCTTAATTTTAACAAAAAAGAAGTCCTAGAGAAAATGAGATTTATCCTTATAACATCACGGCTCTTTTCGACCCCATTATTTTTGCGCCTACTAAAGATATGAACTTTCCTTCTAAATATCCTAAAGTGATAAAATAGTGTATTGAGAAAACTGATAATTTATACAAGTTTTTTAGTAAAATTTATTTTGATGGGAAAATGTTTTCGCACGGACTAAAGTAAGCTCAAAGCTTTAAAATTCATATTTCGTTTATCATTAAATAAAATTCCGCAAAGCGGCAAATTTTTACACCAACTTTCCATCATAATAATCTATAAATATTAACTAATTTTTTATGCATTATGGACAAGACAGGCAAAATCTCCGCCGGCAGTTTTGATTTGAATAAATGGCTTTATGGCGGTTATGAAACAGGCATTATAACCATGGTTGCCGGACCTCCCGGAAGCGGAAAGACAAATTTCTGCATTTTGGCTGCATGCAGTCTTGCTAAGAAAGGAACTAAAGTAATTTTTATTGATAGTGAGGGAGGATTTTCAGTTGACAGGGTGAGACAGATTGTTGGAGAAAAATATAAAGAGATGTTGGAGAATATTTTTCTTTTAGAGCCGAAAAGCTTTGACGAGCAGAATAAGATTTTTCAGAAGCTTCTTGATAAAGTTAAGAAAGACCAAATTGGGATGATTGTTGTTGATAGCATGGCAATGCTTTATCGGTTAGAGATAGGCGATGCGAAAAGAGAATATAATGAAGTAAGGGAAATAAATAGAGAAGTGGCTAAGCAGATGAAGATTCTTGCTGAGATTTCCAGAAGCGTTAATATTCCTGTTTTGATAACTAATCAGGTTTACAGAGATTTTGTTTCTGAAGAAGACTGGAAGAAAGGAAAGCACGGGGAGACAAATATTGTCGGCGGAGATTTAATGAAATACTGGAGCAAGTGCATTATAGAATTGAAGTTAGAAAATGGAAAGAGAAAAGCCTTTTTACTTAAACATAGAAGTTTGCCTCAGAAGGAAATAGGTTTTGAGATAAGGAATGAGGGAATATTTCGTAAGGGATTATTTTAACGAAATATTCCACTACTTCGTCCAAGCTTGGCCAAAGTAAGGCATTTTTAGAAGAGGATTGTTTTGAGATATAGCGCTCGGCGTTGCTTTGCGTGATTGATGCACTCAGAAATCGCTCCTGCAGATTTCTTCGCCTATGGGAATATGCTAATCAAATTTGGATTTCTTAGGTATTATAATTAGGACAAATTAATGGGCTAAAATTTCTAAGGTGAAGTATAATGAATTAGTTACACCAAATGCATTGCTGTTAATATTATTTCATCGATGGGAAAATTAGACGAAGTAAATCTTGAAGCAATTAATCTTGCGAGAGCAACAATTATGTTAATATAAACAAGCCGGGATAAATAGGCTTAACAAAAGCGAGTTCAAGTTATCATTAACATAAAATTCGTGGAGCTTTGGCGGAGCTGGAAAGATACTTTTCCAAGTAGCACCAAAACAATATAAACAACTTTTACATCTTTAAATTATGAGCGGTGATATTCGTTTTGAAGTTATTAAAAAAATAGCAGAGGCCAGATTCAAGTATAAAGACATGAGCAGAATTTCTATGCTTAATTCGAGTTCTCCCCCAAGCGTTTTTGTCGGGAGCAAGCTGAAATATCCTTTAGTTAATGTTGGGATTTTGAGTCCTTTGGATAGAGATGAAGATGCTTGGATATATGATGACATGAAATATTGGGCGGATTATAATTTCAGCATAAAAGATGTTTTGAATTTAAGGGATAATCTGCTTAATTCAAGATTTAAGAGCAGTGTTAAAGAGGCTGCGAAAACCGGGAGGTTTGTCCAAATAGCGCAGGAAATTGCAATTGCTTCAAGGCCTGTTGATGTTGAAATTGAGCTTGAGAGGGATATTAATGTTGGAAGGCAGAAAGACCGGATTTTAACGCCAATGGGGATGACTGCGCCCTTGAAAAAAGCCAGAGTTACTGGAAATGTTAAAGTTGATGAAAGGCTTGACAAGACAATTAACGATGATATAAAGGCTTCTGAAGGAATGAAATATCTTTATAAGAATAGTTTTAACGAGTATGCTTTGAGTAAGATTTTGAGTGTCGGGGTTTTAGGTTTAAAGAAAAATAAAAAGTTTGTTCCAACTAGATGGAGCATTACTGCAACCGATGATACTATCGGGAAACAATTAATAGAAGAAATAAAAAATTACAAATGGATTGAGGATTTTGAATTGTTTTACGGAAGCTTTATGGGAAACTGCTATGTTGTGATGTTCTTTCCAGGAGTCTGGAGTTTTGAGCTGTTTGAACTTTATTTGCCAGGAAGTTCTTGGAATCCTTCTCAAGAAATTAAAGCGTCGACGGATTTTGAATCTTACGACGGAAGGAAAGAATATGCTTTCAGCACGCAGGGGGGATATTACGCTTCAAGGCTTCCTGTTTTGGAGTATTTAAACAGGATAAAAAGACAGGCTTCTGTTTTAGTGATACGACTTGAGACGCAAAGTTATTGGGCTACGCTGGGCGTGTGGGTTTGTCGTGAATCCATCAGAAAAGCTCTCGCCAACAAAAAAATAACTTTTAATGACATGAAAGAAATAACCGAAAGCGCAAGAAAAATCTCAATGATAAAATACGGATTTGATAATAATCAAATTTTGAGTAGGAGTAAATTACTTGAACAATTGAAAACACAAACTAATTTGAAGAAGTGGCTTTGAAGAAAAGCTTAAATAATCTTCATGTATAATAATTTCATGAAACTTGAAATTAATGAATATATTGTTGCTGATGCAAATATCTGCGGAGGAAGGCCTGTATTTAAAGGAACAAGAATTATGGTTTGGCAGGTCTTGGAGCTTTTAGGAAACGGTGTTAGTGTAGATAAAATTTTGAGCGATTACTTTCCTAAATTAAGCAAGGAAGCAATTTTTTCTGTTCTTAATTATGCCTCTAAATTAATTGAAGAGGAAAAATATGTCTTTTCAGAGTAATCTTAAGATTCTTGCTGATGAAAATATACCTATTAAAACGGCGGAGTTTTTAAGGAAAATTGGTTTTGATGTGGAAATTACTCATTTAGGAGCAGATGATAAATATATCTCAAGAATAGCCAAGAATGAATCGCGAGTTATTCTTACATTCGATAAACATTTTATTAATAGGCATCTATTTCCTCCAAAAGAATATCATGGAATTATTTTTTTGAATATACATCCCCCAATCATTGAAACAATAAATAGCTCTTTGAAAAAATTATTGAGTAAAATGAATTATTTGGACATTAAAGGGAAGTTATTTATTATTTCTTCTTTTGGCGTGAGGGTTAGAGAATAATCTGAACAAATATGGAAGAAGTGGCTTTAGAAAACTATTCTTTTATTTTCCCCATCATAATGAACTCCGCAGTCAGTTCTTATAACTTTTTCATCCAGCATAATTTCAATATAAAGCGCGCTCATTTCTGTTCTTAGTTCTCCTTCAACTAAAACTTTTCTTTTTATGTCTTCATCTCTCCATGATGCAGCAGGACCGCTTGGAAGAATTGGAGTCTTTAAATCTTTCCACGCGCCTTTAAGCACATAGGCTTTGATATAGTTTCCAGCCACTACCGGAGAATTTCCGTGAAAGATTATTTTCCTAACAATCTGGTTAGTTAATCCAATCTCAAGTCTGTTTGAATCTCCAGTTCTTATTGTGTGAGAATAATATTCAGGACCAATTATTCCATTATCTGTCGTTAGGGAACTAGGAATGCTTTCTGAGTCAACATAGGTCACTCTTCCCCAGACAGGAGCTATTAGTTCTTCCGGCTTTTTTTCTCTTGCAAGAAGCTCTTTATCTTCAGAGGTAATCTCTTCTGAATTAGTGTTCACCGGCATGATTGAAATAGAGAAAGTTTATTTTTAAGCATTGTTGTGATTGATATATTTATAAACTACCTCTGCCTTTTTCATTTTAATTAAATTGAGGTGAAACAAATGAATTGTAAATGGTTACAGGTTGTTTTGTTTTTGGTGATAGCCGTATTTGCTTTGTTCGTCGATTGGGCAACATCCAAGTGGGTGATTCTTGTGGTTGCATTAGTATTGCTTGGACATGTACTATGGTGCAAAAACTGCAATGAGTGCTGGGGCGGACATAGTATGAAGTCAATGCCTAAAGGCAAGAGATAATATTTTATTCTTTGTTTTTTATTTATATTTAAGTATTTAAATATAGAGTGGCTTTGCAGAATATGAAAAAGTTGGCTTTAGCGTTATTTATTCCGGTAATAATTGGATTGTTAATAATTTTATTATAGTTAGCAAATATAAATATTCTCGATGATAAATATGGGCTAACTCCAGATATTCTAATGATATTGCCTTTTTTTGGAATTGTTCTTGGGACTGTTTCTTTATTTTTAAGGTCAGAGAAGACAGATAAAATATTTTCTTGGATAGGAATTTTATTAGAAGTTGTTTATGGTTAATTTTTTATTGGAAGTTTTTAAGAGTGCATGCTGTTAACTTATAATCCTTTATTTTCTTCCTGCCTTTTTCTATATTCTTCCAATCTTTCTTTATTTATTATGCAGTCTGGGTTGAAGCAGAATTCCCAAGGGCGTTTCCCCTTTCTTATCGCAAGAAGCATGGGATATTCGCACTTCCCGCAGTTTTTATCTGATTTTTTTATCAACGCATTAGGCGGCAAAGAATATGTATTTTTGCAGTTTGGATAAGCATTGCAGGCGACAAAATATCTTCTAAATTTCCTCGAATAATTTATTATTAATTCTCCAGTATTGCAGACAGGACACTTAACTAATTTATTTTCTTCTCTTTGCTGTTCTCTGACTTTATCCTCTGCATTCACCAATTCCCCGCCTATTTCTTTTTCATTGGATTCAAATATCTTTGCAATTGATGAAATGGTTTTTTTAGCCTTTTCAATAATTTTCTCTTCTTTTTCCTGGAGATTAGTTTGCGCTTTCTGAATTGCTTCCATAGAATCCTCAAAACTCCTTGTTAGTTTATCGTCGATAATTATGGGCGAGTGTTTTTCAAGAGTATCGATAAGAGAAATTCCTAACGGAGTGGCTTCGACGCTCGAGCCACGAACATATCCCCTATTATAAAGAGTTTCTATTATATTGGCCCTTGTTGCTTTTGTTCCAAGGTTTCTCTTTTCCAGTTCAGTTATTATTGAGGCCTGGGAATATCTTTTTGGGGGCTGAGTTTCTTTTGCTTCTGTTTTAACATCGATTATTTTTACTCTCCCGCTTATGTCCGGCAGAGAAACTTCTTTTAGTTTGCTTGGATAAATTTCCATCCACGCTTTTTTTGCAATCTCTGAGCCGGTTGTTGAAAACTTTAGATTATTAATTTCAGCAACTATCTTTTTTTTCTCTACAACCGCGTCTTCGCAGAATAATGAAATAAATCTTTTTGCAATCAAGTCATATATTTTTTCTTCATCTCCATCCAAGTCCTGAAAGTTTCCTGTAGGATAAATTGATGGATGCGCCGGGTCTGTTTTTTTGCCTTCAATGGGGGTTGCTTTTTTTATCAGAGGTTTTGCGTTGTAATGCGAAGCTATTTTATCAAGTATTTCTTTATATCCTATTGACATTGGAAGTTTTTGAGACGAGGTTCTTGGGTATGAGATTAATCCCGCAAGGTATAATGATTGCGCTATTTGAAGAGTTTTTGATGGATTGAGCCCATAAAATTTGTAAGCTTCTGTTTGAAGAGTTGTTAGATTGAATGGAGGATTTGGTGGAAAGTATTCCGTCTTCTTTTCAGTGAACGCGAGAGCCTTCTTGCCGTTTATGTCTTTGAATTTATCAAGCTCTTTTTTATCAAAAATATCCTTAACATACTGCAATTCCAGGATATGGCTGTTTTTTATTTTTATGAACACTTGCCAATAAGGTTCTGGTTTAAAGGCTTGTATTTGTTTTTCTTTTTCAACAATCATGTGCAGTGTCGGCCCCTGAACTCTTCCAATTGACATTATCTTGAATCTTCCAGTAGATTTTATTGCGTTCATTAAAGCCCGGGAGAGATTTATCCCATAAAGCCAATCAAGATGATGCCTGGTTTCGCCGGCTATAGCTTGCCCCCAGCTGAGCGTTTTTGATTTGTCGTTATAGGCTTCGTTTAGCTCTTTTTCAGTCAATGTCGAGAATTTCATCCTGTTCGCATCCTTTTGACCGCATATTAATCTTACAACATTCAATCCTATAACTTCCCCCTCAATATCATAATCTGTTGCCACAGTTACTGAGCCGGCATTTTTAGCCAGCGAGAGAATAACATCATAGTATTTTTTTGTGAAATCATTTTTTTTTACAAGATAATTTGGCTTCCAGGAGATGTCAAAAACCGGGATTGAAAAGCCGTTTGAGTTTTGGCTTAGGCTGAATAAGTGTCCAACAGCGCAAGCTACTATTATTTTTTTGCCATCTCGTTCAATTTCGTAATAAGAAACTCCCCTAAATTCTCTTTTTGTTGATTTTCCAAGAGCAGAGGCAATTTTCATTGCTGCCTGCGGCTTTTCAGTTATGATTAACTCATAACCTTCTTCTTTTAACTTTATTTTAGGCGCAATATATTTCTTTTGAGAATGTTTTTTTACAAAGCCGGTTTTTTTTAATTTGCCTGCCCTTGGAGGTCTTCTTACCTTTGTTTTCTTTATTGCTTCTACTGGATTTTCAACAAGTCCTTTGTAGGGTTTTTCAATGGAGAATTTAGTTTCAATTAACTCGTCTTTTTTAGGTTTTTCAGTAGAGTATTTTATATCTTCCGCTTCCACTGGGAAAAAAGCTTCAGCTGTTTTTTGTTCCCTGCTTTTAACTTTCTTTCTTGGCATTTTCCTTTACTATTAAGGTAGTTTTTAATACTTTTTATACGAATATTTTGTTAAGCTCTTGAAGCCTTTTTTCAGCCCCAATTGATTTATTGAACATCTTTAAAAAAACAGAGGCAATCCATTCAGCCCAGTTTTTATCACGAATGGTATAAAAAATGAATAATTTCTTATTAAGCTCATGCATTTTTCCCGTGGGTTCTTTTATTTCCTTTAGTCTTATTATCTTCTTGTCAATGATAAATGCTCTCATCGGATGTTCGTAATGCCTTATTTCAACAAGCTCTTTTCCATATTTGAAATTTAACGATAGGAGTTTTTCAATATTTTCTTTTCCAGAAATATCTATTCTGCAAAGAGCCTTTATTCTAACACCCCCCTTAATAAGATTTTCAAGCTCATCAAAGATACTGCAGGATTTGTTTTTTAGATTGATATATGATAAGTTTCCAGAGAGCGATATTAATTCTTTTTTTGTCTGCTTGATTATTTCGGCCAGTTCTTTTAGGTTTGTTGTTTCTTCTGAAGATTTTTCTTCTATTGTGACGCGCTTATTTTTATCGTCAATATGCTGGAAGATGTCAAAAGCCGAGAAATCTTCTTTTCTTTTAGCGTTTAGTATCTGTTTTTCAAGATCTTCCTGGAATACACTCGAAGCCCTTTTTTCCATTGATGTCCAGTAAACTATTTTTAATGCACCCCTAGTTCCTTCCCTGAAAGTTTTGCTGGATATTGTGCCGTTATTTTCTATGATCTCCCTTACATATCTATCGGCCGTTCTCCAGTTTTTCTTTAAATATTCAGCGATTTCCTGAATGCTTCTTGGTTTCTCATACACAAATTCTTCTATTTGTCTTATCTTTTCATTTGTCAGCATATTTTTGTTAAGAAGCGGGAGTATTTAAGTTTTATGCAACACTATTGACAAAAAATGTACTATAAAGTATATCAATAATACAACACTGTTTATATTATGGCGAGATATGCGCTTATTGGAGGCTCTTGTTCTGGAAAGTCCAGCGTTATTAAGGAAGCTAGGGGAAGAGGAATAAATGTTGTTGAAGAGGTTGCTAGAGGGGTTCTTGAAGAAATCGGTTGGGACTATGCTGCTGATAAAATTGCAACAATCCAAAAAGCTATATTTTTCAGACAGTTGAATATTGAAGATACGCTTTTTTTATCTGACTCTGGAAAAGATCTGGTTTTTATGGATAGAGGTTTGATTGATGTTTTGGTTTATTCTAAGCATTTTTTAGGATATGTCCCTTTTGAATATGATCTTGAAAAGCTGTCTAAGAGATATGATGGAGTATTTGCTCTAGATAGAGTTCCCTATAAAAGAGATGCAATTAGAATTGAAAGAGACGAACAAGAGGCTAATTTTTTTCACAATCAAATTATAGAAGAGTATAAAAGATATAGATATAATCCAATAATAGTTCCAACAATAAAATCAGAAGAAGGAGCTCCTGCTAAAAGACTTGACTTTATATTATCTAAAATTGAAAATGGCAAGGCTAAAACTTAATGTTTTGCAAAATCCATTTTGCAAAAGCAAGGAAACGAAAAATGGCTAAACTGGAACTGCGATTCCGTATAATCCATTTATCAAAAACAACAAACGAAAAATGGCAATAGAAACTGAAGCTAAAATTAAGATTAATGAGAAAGAATTTAAAAATTTGATAAAGATTCTTGGAAAACCAGTCTTTTTCTTTCAAGAGAATATTATTTACAGACTAAATAATGGAATGGTGAGGGTTAGAGAGGAGAATGGGGAAAGAATCATTACCTTTAAAGGGAAAAGGAGAAAAAGCAAGTTTAAGTCCAGGAGTGAAATAGAATTTAAAACAGATTCGGGTGCTGATACTTTAAGATGTTTTTTTGAGTCTTTTGGTCTATCAAAACCATTTATTTATTCAAAGCGAAGGGCTAATTTTAACTTTGGAAAATGTGTTGTTTCTTTGGATATTTTGAAAGGGAAGGATTATTTTATTGAAGTCGAGGGTAAAAAAGAAAATATTGAAAAATGCTTGAAGATGCTTGGACTTGAAAAAAATAAAATAGAAAAAAGGTCTTATCCAGAGATTTTGCAGAATATAAATTCTTAAAAATGCGCGTGTTTGTTAATTTTTATGAAAGCTTGCTGTGATTTGGGAAGAATATTTTTAGATAAGGATGAGGTTTTATTTGAGTCTGATAATTTTTTTGTTAAAGATTCATATCTCAAAAACCTTCGCCTTAAATTGGCCAAACTTGGACGATTTTGCTTATATTTCAAAGACTTTAGCCTTTCTCGCAACGTTAATTACTTGGGTTTTTCCCATTTTTTCTTCTAGACCAGAACCTTCTTCAATATGAGCGCATATTGCAAAATCCGGCTGGAATTTTTCTATTGCTTTTCTTACTGCTTCTGAACCTTCCCATCCGGAAAATTCTGATAATGAGCCTTTAGGATGAATATGTGTCACCATTATTTTTTTTCTAAGGTCTTTTATTTTTTCATGGCTTTTTTTTAACAATTGAAATATTTCAGAATCTGGGATTTGATTAATTCCTGCGTTTGCGGTTCCGGCTCCGAAGAATCCAACTCCTCCTTTGTGAAAAGAGTATCCGTGAAGATGCTTTGCGTAGGGAGCATAGGCTTCTGACAAGAAAGCTGTTGTTGAAATTGCTTCATGATTTCCAGGAACTATCAAAATATCTTTTTTTATTCTTGCAAATGGACCTATAATTCCATTTATAGAATCTTCTCCTAAAGTCATATCCCCCGCAAGAATTATTACATCAACATTTTCTTTTTCTGCTCTTTCTGCGAGCTTTTTTACAAAAACTAAGTCACCATGCAGGTCTCCAACTGCAAGGATTTTTGTTTTTTTGCCGTTAATTTTTCCGCTATCCTTTTTTTCCAAGCTGTTTTTTTTATTAAGTTCCATTTTTATACACTTTTTAATATCTAGTTTAGTTAATAAATTTTCTGATATGCATCCTCCAAAACATTTAAAAAGAGAATACTATCAAGATATATACATTAAAAAATACACCTCTAAAATGAAGGAAGAGACAATATCAATGAATCGGAACATCTCTTACTTTCGTTTGGGAAGGACAATGGAGTCACTTCAAATGAAAGATAACTTTGACATCTTTTTCAGGAGAAAGCCGGCTTTGATGCTGGTGTCTTTGAAGAAGAACATGAGGATGAGGTACGGCAGTATTCTTGCCAAAGAGGTGGATTGTACCTACAGCCATGCTGTCAAGATTTTGCAGACCCTTAAGGCCTTGAAGTTAGTTGATTTTGAGAAGAAAGGCAGAATAAAGCTGATAAAGCTTACGAAGAAGGGACGGGATGTCGCAGACGCTATAGAGAATATTCAGGGACTTATTAATTAATCATAGAATAGGGTTGAATAATTTCTTTAGATAGATTTTTCTATTTATTTTTTTATTTTTCTTTAGTAGTCCTTAAAATTTATAAACTTCCGAGTACTTAATTCGTTATGAAAGGAGATGGTTTTTCTATTGCAGAATTGAGCGAGATGATTGACGACGCTGTTAAGGATGTCAATGTTAGTAGTTTGCCTTATGATTGCCCTAGAAGAGCTCATGAACGACTCTTGGAGGATTATCATAATGGATTTGGATATGATACTATAGATTTAGTTACTGTCTTAGGAGAGCCAAATACTGGTTTTACTTTTCCAATGACTGAAGAAGAAGTTACGAGGCGTTTTATTAAGGGAATTGAAGAGTTCAGAAATAGGGATGAATATCTTGATAGGACAAGAGAATCAAGAATCGGGGAAAGAAGAGAAATGTATATTAAAGCTGAAAAATATCTTGGATTCGATTAATATTATAGAATAATTTAAAAGTCTTGGTGTTTTTTTATTTTATGCAACGCAAGTATCTTGTAATTACCGGTGGAGTTTTGAGCGGCTTGGGAAAAGGTATAGCGATTGCCAGCATTGGGAATCTTCTTTCTTCGACTTATAAGGTTGTTCCAATAAAATGCGATGGCTATTTGAATGTAGATCCAGGAACAATGAATCCTATAGAACATGGCGAGGTTTTTGTTCTTGATGATGGCGGAGAGGTAGACATGGATTTTGGCCATTATGAAAGGTTTTTGGGAATTAACTGCAAGTTTGAATGGAATCTGACAATGGGAAAAGTCTTTGAGAAGATTAGGGAAAAAGAAAGAAGGGGGGACTATCTTGGGAAAACTGTTCAGATGATTCCACACGTCTCGGATTTAATCAAAAATCATTTTATTGAAGTTGGAGAAAAAACTAATGCAGATGTTATTCTAATAGAGATTGGCGGGACAGTTGGTGATATGGAGAATGAGCTTTACATAGATGCTGCGCGTTCTTTGATGAGGGAAGTTGGGAAAGAAAATGTACTGTTTATTCATTTGACTTATTTGCCGATTCCTTACGGGGTTAATGAGCAGAAGACAAAACCGACTCAACAGAGCATCGGTCTTTTAAGGCAGAGGGGAATTGAGCCCCAGATAATTATTGTAAGGAGCAGCGAGATGCTTTCTGAAAAAACTAAGGAGAAGATTAGCGCTATAGGGAATTTTAAGCCAGATGAAATTATTACTGGCTTGGATGTCGATGATGTTTACAAGATTCCCCTGCTTTTTGAAGAACAGGGGATGTCTCAGCTTTTGTCTAAGAAATTGAACATTAAAGTAATCCCAAATTTAGAAAAATGGAAATCTTTAATTTTAAATAAAGAAAATGCAAAAAGAGAAATAACTATTGCTTTGGCCGGAAAATACACTGCCTTGGAGGATTCTTATGCGAGCATTATTGAGGCCTTGAATCATTGCGCTGCGCATCTTTCTGTGAAGATAAATGTCAAGTGGATTGAAACTGATGAAAAAAATTTGAGTTTAAAAGGTGTTCATGGCGTGATTGTTCCAGGAGGTTTTGGAAGCAGAGGAACAGAAGGAAAAATAGAAGTGATAAAGCAATGCCGTGAAATGGGAATTCCGTTTTTGGGAATTTGTTACGGAATGCAGATGGCAATTATTGAGTTTGCGAGAAATGTCTGCGGACTGAGCGCGAACACTACAGAAGTTGATGCTAATTGCTTGCATCCAGTTGTTGATATTTTGGATGAGCAAAAGTTGATAATTAATAAGGGCGGAACGATGAGAAGAGGGGCTTATCCAGCAATAATGAAGGTTGGGAGCGTTATTCATTCCCTATATGGCGAGTTTGAGATTTCTGAAAGACACAGGCATAGATATGAAGTAAATCCAAAATATCATTCCATTCTTCTTGAAAGAGGAATGGTTTTTTCCGGTATGTCACCAGACGGAAAACTTGTCGAGTTTATAGAGCTTCCAAGCCATCCTTACTTTGTCGGAACGCAGGCGCATCCAGAATTAAAAAGCAGTCTTTTGAAGCCAGCTCCTTTGTTTAAGGGACTTGTGGAAGCGGCGGTGAAGTTTGGTGAAGGGGAAAGTATAGCTTATTTTTAGGAAACTTTATTCCCAATTCTATCAGAGCAGCCACATTTTCCACATTTTAGCAAAATTAAATTATCTTCGTCAGAATATGAAACACCCATATCGATTATTTGCGCTTTATCATAACCGCATTTTTTACACTTATTTGGATAATCCGCAAATTCGTTTTCATCTTTGACTACTCCTTCTCCAACTTGATTTTTTCTTATTTTATCAGTTCTTATCAATGGTTTTTTTGGCATGTATGGCCTCGAGGGGATTTGAACCCCCGACACCTGGATCGCTCTGACGTATATATCACTCCGCGAACAAGTTCGCGTCGTACACTGAAAATCAAAGATTTTTGTGACCTTCCGTAAACTTTGTTTACGTCGTAAGAGTCCAGTGCTCTACCAAGCTGAGCTACGAAGCCTCAAATTTAATAGAGAAAAATCGTTTAAAAGTTTACCTATACTCTCTACTCAAACACAGATGACCTAATTGATTGTTTAGATACTTTCATCTATACTCTCTTCTCGAGCATCACTGATTATATTTATTTATAAAACTAGTATCAGCGATACTCTCTGCTCAAACACAGGCAATGTTATTAATATCTTTTAGTATTACCTGTATTCTCGCCAAGTATGCTCGCACTTGGTGCATTTGAAAAATTTGGTTTCTGCTTCGTCTCCAGCCCTTGTTTGGACTGTCCAAAAATAAACCTTGTCGTTCCCGCATTTCTTGCAGACTTCTGTAATTATCGGGAAAACCTGCAAATCTTTTTCTGAAATGACTGCAAGCTTCTTTTTTTCTTCTATTTTCTCAGAAGTTTTTAGCTTTACTTTTCCCTTTGCCGAATAATTGCATCTGGGGCAACCATCGTTTTTCCTCTTTTGAATTAGGACCGCCCCGCACTTAGGACAAAATTCCATCTCTATTCTTGAGGAATTTTGTTTATAAAACTTTCCCTTATAATAGCTACATCCCAAACAAAATAATTTTCTAAAACACTATCGGCAGGTTTAAAAAGTAAGGGGCACTTTTACTTCTCTCTCTTTTCTCTCTCTTGCCTGAAAAAACAGGGACGATAAAAAATAGGAAACAAGAGATACTCTTGTAATTAGAATTCT
>JACOYJ010000045.1 GCA_016181885.1 Candidatus Pacearchaeota archaeon
TAAAATTAAGAAGCAAACCCGAAGCTGCGAAAATTTTGAAAGGCATAACGGGAAACAAAATTTTCAAGCAGTTTCCTAAAATTAAGAAAGAGTTTTTTTTGGATTCCGGTTTGTGGAATCATTCTTATTTGTTGGACAACATCGGCAGCGACGAAGAAGCAGTTACAAAATACATATTAGGCCAGAAATATCCTGTAGTTCATTGACTGCATGCCACTGGCCTATAGCGAGCGACGTCAGATATTGCGAGCGGTGACCAGTGGTTCTTGACGAGTTTACAATCACTTTGAAATTTAGACTAGACGAAGATTTAAATATTGATAATTTTTATTTAGAATATGGATAAAAGATCTTATATTTCAGAGATTAAGACAGGAGAAAGCGTTATTCTTAAGGGATGGTGTTATGAAGTCAGAAGCATGGCTAAAATGGCTTTTATTCTTCTAAGAGACTCAAGTGGAATTGTTCAGTGTATTGCTAAAGATTCAAGTCTGGTAAAGGAAATTTCCAGCTTGACTCTTGAAAGCGTTGTTGAGGTTCATGGCAAGGTTAAGAAAGCTGATGTTAAGGCTGATATTTCTAGAAAAGATGTTGAAGTTGAGATTGAAAAATTAGTTTTTTTGGCCAAGGCCGATAAATTGCCCATACAAGTAAATGAAAAGGCTGTTGTTTCTGAATTGCCGTCGAGATTGGATAATAGAAGTTTGGATGTCAGGAAGCCGAGAATAAGCGCAATATTTTCAATACAATCAACGATTGCAAACGCATTTAGAGAATTTTTTTATGGCAAGAGATTTATTGAAATACAGCCTCCAGCCATAATCGCGACTTCTACTGAAGGTGGAACAGATATGTTTGAAGTAAAGTATTTTGAAAATAAGGCTTATCTCGCTCAATCACCTCAATTGTATAAGCAGTTAATGGCAATCTCTTTGGAAAAAGTATTTTCAACTTCGGCCGTTTGGAGGGCTGAGAAGCATGACACTTCAAAGCACATTAATGAAATAAGGCAGATGGACATTGAAGTTGCTTTTGCTAATGATCTTGAGGTTATGAAATATCTTGAAGAAGTAGTTAAGCACATTACTCGAAAAGTTATAGAAAATAATAAACATGAGTTAGAAATCTTAAAAGTTAAATTGAAAGTTCCTGAAGCTAAGTATTTGAAATATAGTGAAGCAATTGCATTAATGAACAAGCATGGGATTAAAATGAAGGATGGAGATGATTTTGAACCTGAAGCTGAAAGAAAGCTTTGCGAGTTATTTCCTAATTGCATCGTGTTCACATATGAGTGGCCGTTGGCAATAAAGCCTTTTTATATATGGCCTAAAGATGGAAAAGTTTCTGGAGGATTTGACGCTTTGTACGGAGGAATTGAAATTGCTTCTGGTGGGCAAAGAATTCATGTTCCTGAATTATTAATAAAACAAATTAAATCTAAAGGATTAAAGCCTGAAAGTTTTAAATGGTATATTGATGCCTTCAGATACGGCGCTCCAATGCATGCTGGTTGGAGTATTGGGCTTGAGAGGATGACCCAAACTTTACTTGGCTTGGATAATATAAGGGAAGCTACGCTTTTTCCACGTGATAGACGTAGGCTTACTCCCTGATTCTTGGTGTATATCTTTTAGTATAGAAAGATTTATATATAAGTTATAAATTATAATTTATATGAAAACAATAGCATTAAAAGAAAGAACCTTTAATTTGATTAAGGACTTGAAAGAGAAAGAAAAGGCAGGGTCATTTGACAAGCTAATAATAGAATTAATTATGCATAAGGAAAAAATACCTAAATCTATGTTTGGGGCATTAAAAGGCAAGTCAAAACCTTTTACACGAGAGGAAAGAAAAAAGCTCTGGAGAGATGACCAAAGATGGCAATAGTTTTCGATACTTATGCTTGGATAGAATACTTTAACGCCACAAAAAAGGGCGTTGTTGTTAAGAACTATTTAGAAGAGGATGATGTTATTACTCCCGCAATTGTTCTTTTGGAGCTGAGTTATAGAGCGGATCAAGAAGGGTGGAATTTTAATCAATACTTGAGTTTCATAAAAGCTAATTCAAAAATCATTGGCATTAATGAAAAATTTATTTTGACTTTTGGAAAACTCTACAATGAAATGAAAAAACAAGTTAGAGATATAAGCCTTGCAGATATAGTTGTTATCAATACAGCCATTTTACACGACGCCCAAATATTGACTGGAGACGAACATTTTAAGAAAATAAATAGGGCAATTATGCTGGAATAGTATAAGGGAAGTTACACTATTTCCAAGAGATAGAAGACGTTTAACTCCTTAATTATTTCTGATAATAGAAAAACTTATAAACATTATAATTCATTATAAATCATAATAAAATGAACCTTTTCAAAAGGTTCCCAACTCAGAACAATGGTTCAAAGCATTATTGATATAAATGAGAATGAAGATAGAGTCTTAAATATAGTTAAGGCTAAATTTGGACTTAAGAATAAATCTCAGGCTGTTGCGTTAATTACTAAAGTGTATGAAGACTCTTTTTTGGAGCCTGAAATTAGGCCAGAGTATTTAGAGAAGCTTAATAGGATTAGAAAAGAAGGATATGGCAAAACCTTTAAATCTATTGAAGAGCTTAGAAGAATAATAGAAAAGAGGTAAAATGCCTAGAGAGTACAAAACAAGTAAAAACTTTGATAGGATTCTTGATAAACTGCAGAAAAAAGACAAAACACTTTTTGAAAGTCTCCTTAAAAAGATGGATGAGATTTTGAACGTTTCAGATGTTGAGCATTATAAAAATCTGAGATATAATATGAAAGATTCTAAAAGAGTCCATGTCGGGTCTTTTGTTCTCATTTTTCAGTTTGATAAATCTAAAAATTTCATAAGCTTTGATGATTTTGACCACCATGATAATGTTTATGTGAAAAGGTAGGGGCAATTAACTCCTTAGTTATTTCTTAAAACTCCTAAACAACAAAACCCCGCCGATAACCATTAATCCCAAAGAAAGAAAAAAAGAAATGTTTGCTCCTGCAGAATTTCCGATGATGTTTCCTGTTGCTGTGAATTCAGGAACAGCCATGAAGAATAGGCCAGCGAGGAGGAAGATGATCGGTAATATCTCGTCTTAATTTTGATGTTACTTCAATTGGCATTCTTGCATACACGGCTGCATTTAAAGCTATTTTAAGCTTTTCGTATTTTAGGCTAGGATCCCGGAGAGTATTTACTGCTTTAATTGATCCATCATATATATTTCTCCAAGCATCTTCTGCTAGTTCTGTTTCACCAAGTTCCAATAACTTTTTCGCAGCATGAATTCCATCTCAGATTCACGATATGTATTTAAAGCATCCCTCTTAGAGAATGGTATACTTGATCCTGAACCATAATCATAATTAAGCATCATATCTCCAAGTAATTCATAACCCTCTCTTCTTGTCTCACCGCTTGTCCTGGGTAAAACTCTTTTTAAATACATTATTTTATCAGCTGATTTTTTAATAACCCTTAACTTTTTTTTAATATTTTCTCTTTCCATCCAACACCTAACTCTCTCTCTCTTTTAAATATTTCTGTGGTTTGGTTTTTTTGAGAGGATGAAGCAGAAACATTTAAATACTAACTTACTACTATTCATGTGTATGAAAATTAGTAAGAAAGAACTTATAAGAATCAATAAAGGATTTGGGGGCAATTTAAGAAGCGACTCTAGCTTGGATTTTGCTTTTGAAAGACTTGGAAGTAAGAAACTTGGCGCTTTCAAGAAATTGGCTTATTTAATAAGAGCAATATTAGTAGACCATCCTTTTTCAGACGGAAACAAAAGAACTGCGGCCTTTGTTATTTTTGCTTTTGCTGGGGAAAATAATAAGAAATTAGATAGAGATTTGCTTTTACATCACATTGTTTCAATAGCAAGCAAGAATATCCAAGACATAAGAAATATAGAATGGAGATTAAAAAATGCAATCAAGTGAAATTAACAGAATACTAAGAAAAAACAAAGAAGTATTTGAAACTCTAGAAAAATATGATAAAGAGAGAAAGCTCCCTTTTCATAGAAAAAGAATAGA
>JACOYJ010000059.1 GCA_016181885.1 Candidatus Pacearchaeota archaeon
CAATTTCAGACTTTAATACGACTGTTGATAGGAGCAATTTTTATGAAAAAACTCAGCATTTTGCAGAAGATTCATTTTTTAACAGAAATCCTCACGGAAGCGCCCAAATTCCTTTAAATGGGGGATGGTCTCTTTTTATGAGGAGCACTTTGAGCGCGCTTTTATCAATAGTGAAAATGACGACATCAACCGTCATTGCGGGCCACTCATACTTGTTTTGTTTTTTAAATATGACTCCAGAAAGTAATGACAATATTCCCGGCATGGACCTAAATCAGAAATATTCTCCTAAAAAGCCAATGATTCCCCAGCCCGCTGACGCAGTGAACAAAGAAATGGAGAAGACTAAAAAAGAGCTTGAAAAGCTAAAGGGTGCCATTCTTGAGAAATATCCGTTTACTATGGCTTTGGGAATACTGCCTCAGCAATCTGTAAAATTTTTCATCGAAGAAGAAGAAATTCCGAAGGAAGCAGAAAAATATATTCAATTGCTTTGGATTGTGCCTGAAGATCAATTCAAGGAAATTCCAAAACTTAAGGCAGATATTGTTAAGCAAATTGACGCGGTTCAGCAGAAATTAAAAGATAAGATTTGGGTTCAGGTTAAAACTCCTGTAGATGTATGGGAATTGGCTTTAGATTCTAAATTTGAAATGGTTAGCGCGATTGCAATGTCCTTTCCTCTTTACGATAGCGGGATATTGTCCATGATGAGAGTTGCAGAAATTCACAAATCTTTGGTTTTGCAGAAATTCGAGAAGTATGTAGTAAGTTATGTTCTTGGTGGAAGCATGGTCAGAGGAGACACTGTAAAGACTTCCGACGTTGATGCATTTGTTATCATTAACGATACTGATGTTAAGAAAATGCCAAGGCTTGAGCTTATCGAAAGGCTTAGAAATATTATCTATGGGTTTATCGGCGAGGCAACTGCGTTGGCCGGAGTAAAAAATAATATTCTAAATGTTCAAATTTCTCTTTTAACTGATTTCTGGCAGAGAGTTAAAGATGCAGAGCCTGTTGTTTTCACTTTTATAAGAGACGGGGTTCCAATTTATGACCGGGGAACTTTCCTTCCTTGGAAAGCCTTGCTGAAGATGGGAAAATTAAAGCCCTCTCCGGAAGCTATTGATATGTTTATGTCTATGGGGGACAATACTGTGAAAAGAGCAAAAAAAGCCCTTCTGGACATTTTAATTCATGATATCTATTGGAGTGTTTTGACTCCAAGCCAGGCATTAATCATGCTTTATGGATTGCCGCCTCCAACAACTAAAGAAACTTATGTTCAAATGAAAAAGATTTTTGTAGACAAGGAGAAAATGCTTGAGCCAAAATATATAAAGATTCTTGAAGAAATAACAATAAAATATTACAAAGGCTATGAGCACGAGAAAATAAAGGAGGTAAGCGGCGCAGAGCTGGACAGGCTTTTGAAAGGCACGGAAGAATACATTAATAGATTAAAGGAATTAAGAGAGCAGATAGAAAAAAAAGCCCAGGAAAAGACTCTTGAGCAGATTTATAATGATGTTTTCAGCCTTCTAAAAACAATTACAGGCCAAAAATCTCAAAGCGCGATAATATTATCGTTCGAAAAAGATTTTGTCACCAGCGGAAAGTTCACTCAACAGCATATGAGAATAATAAGGGAATTGATTGCAACCAAGGCAGAATCAAAGAAAGGCAAGGTGAGCCTGCATAAAGCTGACGAGGCCAGAAAAGGAGCAGCTATTCTTGTCAATGATTTGATAGAATTCAGCCAGCGAAAAGATTTGGTCGCCCTTGAAAAAGGCAGAATGAGAATAAAGCACGGCCATGAAGCTGCTGAATTGCTTACTGCCGATGGAAAAACATTCTTGTTTGAGGGCGAAAAAATAAGGAAGATAACAGACAAACTTGAGAATTCGAGCATGAAAGAAGTTACAGAAGCTCTCGCAAATCAAAAAACAAAGAAGAGCCTTGAAATAAATCCCAAGGTTTTTAATATTCTAAAAGAAGAATTCGGAGAGTTTGAGATTGTTCTGTAGAATAATAATTTTTATAAAACTACCAGAGATGTTATCTGCTTAATAGTTCATGATCATTTTTTCTTTAGAGTTCATGAATCTATGAGAAGGATAGAATGTGGACTAGATAAATAAACCTAAGAAAGAAGGTGAGCGTATTTTATTTTAATGTCGTCTAGTTGATCTTGTCTCATTTTAGAGTAGTCTTTTTGGCTAGATGAAGCAATATCCATTTCAAGCTTTTTAATATTCTTTCGCACAGTCTGGCTTCTGAGGTAGTCAAGATTTCTAGGCAGAAATCCTCCGCCCATCGTTAAATCCTTAACTCTCATCTCAAAAAAATCAATGCTGGTTGCCGTTTCTAAATCTTTAATAAATCTATCCGTGATTTCTTTATCCATGTCTAAAAACATTGCGATTAGGGTTTATAAATATTTTGGAAAACCATAAAAACCTTCATTCTTTTTTCTAAACATGCGCTATCTATTCATTCTTGGAAGAAACCCGGCGTTGTCCAAAGCAGAAATCTTGGCTTATTTTGAAAAAGAAGAAAATAAGATTTTATACTCAGTAATAAGCGGAAATGGAATGTTAGTTGAGCCTGAAAGACCCATTCGCAAAGACACGATAGCTCATCTCGGAGGAGTTATTGCTATAGGCGAAGTCCTGGAAAGCGGAAGCATAAAGGCTATAATAAATAATTTAGGCAAAAAAACCATTTATCTTGGAAAAAGCAACAAAATTAACTATATCATCTGGGATTTCTGCAATCAGAAAATTCTTGAGGTTTTTAGAGATTTTCTTAAATCAAAATTCCGTGAAGAAAGTTTAAAAGCAACCGAGAAAACTATGGGTAACTTTATTGCCATGCAGAATGATGAAACTTTGAAGAATATCTCTTCCAAAAAACTAATTGATGAACGATATTTCATATTTGAAGACAAACAGCTGCATTTCGGCAAGATAATGCAGGTAAATGATTATAAAGAAATTGAAGAAAGGGATATGAAGAAGCCGTTTAGGCGTTCAGGCCTGGCAATATCTCCAAGATTAGCTAAAATAATGATAAATCTCTCGCTTGCAAATAATGGGGAAAAAATTATTGATCCTTTTTGCGGAATCGGAGTTATCCTGCAAGAGGCTTTGTTGAAAGGAATAAAAGTTACTGGTGTTGATAAGGACAAAGACGCAATAAAAAAAGCCCTCACTAATTTAGAATGGGCTAAATTTCCTAAAAATAATTATTTTATCAGTTTGGGAGATTCGCGAAATTTCAATTTTCATGAAGCAAACGCGGTTGTAACAGAACCGGATTTGGGCCAGACAATGAAAAAAGAGCCTAAAGATGAAGAACTAAAAGCAATCATGGAGAATTATGAAAATTTAATGGCTAATATTTTAAATAATTTAAAGAAGAGCGTTTCTGGACGATTTGTCTTCACAGCCCCCTTAATATTAAAAAATGGCAAGAGAATATCATGTGATGTGGGAAAAATAATCCGCAAAACAGGACTAAAACTTGTTGAAGGCTTTCCAATTCAAGATTATAGAAAAAACCAGATTGTTGGAAGAGACATTTTTGTTCTGAAAAAGTAATTAACAAGCTTTATATATGAACTATTTTTCATATTTAAAATGGAAAAGAAAATTTACACCCCAAGAGAAAGATTAGTAGTTAATTTAAGTGGAATGGGCATGGATTATTCTGAAATTGCCGAAAGGCTCAGAATGACTTCTGAAGATGTAAGACGCATAGACAGAGATTATCGAAGCTGTCAATCTCACGACCGAGGCTATGTTTAAATCAGACAATAAGCTTTAAAAACTATTTTTCGCACCATTAGTTATGACAACTGGGAAGGTTCTGCAGTTTAGAAGAGGCAGGCACACAATTCATGAAAGGCATTTTCTTATAGAAGTTGAAGGCTCAAAAACAAGAAAAGATGCTGACAAATTCGCCGGGAAACATGTTTCTTGGAAATCCCCTGCTGGAAGAATTATCAACGGAAAAATTGCAGCTCCGCACGGAAACAAAGGAGTTCTTAGAGCAATTTTTGAAAAAGGGCTTCCCGGCCAGGCGCTTACAACAAAGGTGGAGATAAAATGATCCATGAGAAAGGAGAAATAATTGTTCGAATGGGAGAAATGATTCCAGAGTCAATTGAAGATGGTAAATATATAATTAGTTTAGCAAGGCATGAAGGCTCTTTAGTTGGTCCTTTAGTTAGTAAACAAGGCATCGAGAAAAGAGCAACCGAATTGGGTTATCATGCAAATAGAGCATTAGAGGATATAAGGATTACCGGGCCATTCAAACATTTGAATTTAGCTAGGGGGTTATAACTAATATGACAAAAATAAATTTTGTGTTGACTTTCGTAAGAGGCATAGAAAGAAAGTCGCTTGAGGGATAAAAAACCGTAGGTTTTTAATATGACAAGACATATTCCTGGAAGCAGAAGGAAAAGAAGAGGAGAAAGACTTAGAAAATTAGCTTCATCCCATGATATTACCTTAAGATTAGGCAGTTTTGGGATGCATGGATTTGAAGCTTTTGATGAATTGGAAGGAAGTTTATCTTATGAGACTATAGGGCCTGGAATGTCTAGAGGATATTTCTTCAATAAAGGGCAACACAATGAAATCAGACTTTACATTAAAGCGGTTAATTCAATAAAAAAAGAAGGAGTAATAAATTATATAGTTTGAAATGGCGCTAAGAAAAGCAAACGCATACTCGCATAGGCATGTTGTTCCTTTTACGAGAGTAAGCAAGAAAAAAAGCAAGGCTTACATTAAAGTTGTTCCCCCGCAGAACATTGTTAAATTCAGCATGGGAAGAAGCGATTTATTCAATCAAGGAAAGCTCCCTCATCAACTAACAATGCTTGCAGAACAGAAAGTTCAAATAAGGCACAACGCTCTTGAGTCTTGCAGGCAGTACTTGAATAAAGTATTTGACGTCGATCTTGCCGGAATTTATTTGTTAAAGGTAATTCCTTACCCCCATCACATTCAGAGAGAGAACAAAATGCTGACTGGAGCCGGGGCTGACAGAATGCAGACAGGAATGCAGTTGTCATTCGGAAAATCCGTCGGAAAAGCCGCTATTGTCAAGCCCGGAGACAGAATATTCTTTGTTGCTGTGCAGAATGAAAAAGCGGTTGAAGTTGTCAGGAATGCGTTCCAAGAAATAAAGTCAAAGCTTCCTGGAAAAAAGAAAGTTGCTTATGAAAAGGTTGAGAAGATTTATGAATAATTATTTAAGTTTAAGTTTTGCATAATAGGTTCGCTTCGCTCACAGATTTATTTTATATTAATCCAAAAAAGTTTTGTTCAACTGCAATTAATATTAGTTCAGTTTTAATCGCGGAAAAATATGTTTAGACGCTAATTTAGATATGTATTGTTTGGCTTGTTCTAACATTAAAATTAAGTTGCTAATTAAATTCGCTTTGATTCATATTATTCAACTGAAATTTTTATTCAAGCCCAAATAAAAAATCATTTTTCACATTAATCTAGAATTATCTTGAATACGCATTGTTTAGCTTGCCTATACCCCGCGCGTCAAGGATTTTTATTTATTAATTTGATTTTAGTTAAGAATAGATTTGCTGCATGATAACTTGAATTAGTTTTAAGGATATTAACTCGGCTTTAAAGATAGTTTTAATATTAATCCAAATAAGCTTTGTTCAACTGCAATTAATATTAATCAGCCCAAAAAATCATTCTTTCATTAATTAAGTCTTTGTTTTAGCGGAGCGTCGAGTTGAAAGCCGAGCATTTTGACTTTAGCAAATAAACCATGAATCCAGAAGTCAAAGTGCGAGTAGAGCGATTTCACGAGTATAATTTTAATTAATCGTCGAGTGAAATCGCGAGTAGATGCGGAGCAAACCCTAAAACTCAATTTCAAAAGGTTTTTAAGGTGTCGTTATTAGTTACTCTCTTAAGTCTATTGTGGGACTTTACTCCAGTCACCTATTTGTTACCTTTAGTAAGTGATGACAATAGAAAGATTTAAATACTAGTTATGCATAGAAAAAGTATACCTTAATGGTTATGAATATAATCAAAAAGGAGGACAAAACAAAAAACATGGCACAAAACGACGTGGCTGAAATAAAGCGAAGAGAATACGGTTACCTAGCTGGGCAGACTATTGCAAGCGAAGGTGAAAAAGGTATTGATAGTGCTAGAACTTTACTTAGGAAAACTCCATTGCAAGTTCAAGACTCTGTTGCTCAGGAGAGGTTAGAAGCTTCTTACGATAGTGATGATGCTGTTGCAAGAATGGCTGACAGGGAACACAGAACTTACCTGGTTACATTAAACCGCCAAGACGTATCTGCACTTCCTCAGATTTATGACAGAGCAGCAAGCAAATTGAGCGGACCTGCACAGGAAGGATTAACAAAGTTCCTTCAGAGATACGCCGGTAAAACTATCGGTGATATGAAAAGAACAGCTCATGAAGCAGATAGCAGAAGAAAGGCTGAGCCTGGATTGTACACAGATAAGGATGTTCAAGATGCAATGGAAACATTACAGAAGATGCAACCTTACCTTCAAATAACAGGAGCTCTACAGGGAATGCATTTCAAGCCAATAATGAGAGATATCGAAGCTGAAAACGAAAAAGCTTCCTTAAAAAGTCTTGAAACTGCTTTAACAAGCGGACAACTTTAATTTATTTTTTAATTTTTTACAATTTATACTCAAATAAATAACAAAAACAACAAGGAAAAAAACAAAATGACCATAGAAGTTCAAATATGCAAATACTGCAATCAAAACGTTGGAAGAGAATATGGAGTCGTAGACTTGCTTGGAAGACCTCTTTCAATTGAAGCGCATTACAAAAGGTGTGACGAAAGACAAAGAGTACTTGGAAAACTTCCTAAGAATCTTGCAAAAATTATAGGAGAAAAATAAAATGGCAAACACGTTACTAAAAAAAATAATCAGAACGCAGCCTGGAGAAGGGCATTGGGGTCCTGTGTATGGAGCAATAGCTGCAGGAAGAGACATGTATGACCCGAAATATAAAGATAGGAAAGATCTCGGTAGTTTTGGGTGGTTCGGATGGCAGGCAGCATGGCTTGCCGCACTCACTTATGGATTAAACTTAATTAAATAAAAATAAGGAGAGAAAAAAATGACAATTGAAAAAGGATATATCTGTCTGCATTGTAACAGAGAAATACCGACGCATAGATACGATTTGCATCTTCAAGCGTGCAGAGAAGAACAGCAAAGTAGAATGAGAAGCAGATGGGAAGAAAATACTCAAAAAAATGAATTTATAGCTAGTATTCAAAAAATAGCTTTATATTTTACGAACAAAGAAAATAGGGAAGATGATAGGCGAAAATAAAACGCAGAAAGGAACAGAAGATAACTTAGTGAACACTGGTGATGAATTAACTAGATATCAACTTATAGAAAGATATTATTATAAACATCCTATTAGAAGAACCCCAAAAAACATGGGTTATCTCAAAGAAGTTAATCAAGTTTGTAATGAACGCTTTGTAGATCCTAATACAGGAAGCTGGTATCCTAAAAGTATTGGGTCTGGTGCTGTTATTTGGGATTCTAGATGGGAGGAAACTCAATAAAATGACAAACCAAGAGCGCATGCCAAGGTTTTTTGAGAGACGCAAGTTCAAAGATACTAGAGAAACTTCTCCACGTATAACGATGGATGATTTGGCTCGGGGATTTATTGCCGTCGAACCTAGGGATAAAGGAAGAATGAATATACCTGTAATTTATCAAACTAGGAAAATGTTAATGGAGAGCGGATATAAAATTACAGAAGGATTTATAGAACATGGCAAATATATAATTAATTTTGAACCGGGAGATTTGGCTACGTAATTATAAAATAAGTAAAATGACAAAAACTACTTTGGATAAAATAATTGGAACTACATTAGTTATACTTGGAGCTGGCGGAATTATAGCTGGCGTTGCTTCAAATACTCCTTAAGGATATATTGGTGCTGTTGCATCATTAGGAGCCTTAACTGGGGGATATAAATTTTACTTGGGCAGATAAAAATGACACCTCACAATAACAGAAAACTTATGGCAATAACCGCAAGAAATTTAACATTGAGAGCAAACCCAAAAGGCGTTGAAAGATACGTTGCTGAATTGAGTACCGAAAGATCTAAAGTTCATGAAAGGCAAAATAGTCATGAAGCACAAACTCAGCCAGAAAAAAATTATACTAGAAAAAGAAAAATTAATATGATAGATATGGAAAAAGGAGTTGCGAGATTTAATTATGGAAGAAACGTGGATTTTATAGAGATAGACCGGACTGAATGGATGCTTGAAGAAAACGGATATGAAATAGTCTCAGCATTTTTTACATTTAACAGAGAAAGCGGTGCAACCTATACAATTAATTTTGAGCCTATGGATTTGGCGGCGTAAAATCTAAAATGAAAAAGATATTATCTACACTGGCTTTAATTGGATTATTTTCTGTCGGATGCAATCAAAAATCTGTTCAGTTATGTGATGGCAGAAAATTAAATTATGATTCTCTTGAAGTTTTGGCTAAGGGAAATGAAGGTCAAAAACTCTTTAAAGTTGATGGCAAGTTTTACATGGGGGATAGCTCTTGTGATATAATTGGCCTTGGCGATAATGTAATTTCTGCTAGTTATGGAATTGAAGAGGGAAGAAAGATATTAACAGTCTACTATGAAAGAGATGAAGTTAGGCACATCTGGGAGAGGGATGGCTCTTTTCATAAAGAGTATTTGATTAAATAAAATGGCAAGAAATCAAAGTCCAACAATACGTTTAATATTAGATTCGCAAATTTGGAATTTAAAGAAACAACTTCTATTTGATGAAAGCACTAATAGGCCAGCCTATCTTGGAGATTATGGTGAAGTTGTAGAGGTGCATCAACGTGAATTCGCGCTAACTTCTTCTCGTAATCCAAAACCGGTTCTTGCAACACACGGAGTTGCTTCTTGCACAGGATTTGCCGGATGGTCTCAAGAACATGGAGTTGGATTTTTAGCCCATTATGATGCTTTAACAGACTTGCCCGCTTCTCTTGAACATTTATTGTATAGGGTTTCTGAATCAGTTCAACACTTACCTGCAAAATTCGAAGTTAGATTGCTTCAAGGAGATTGGCCAGACAGACAAACCATGGAATTTTTAAAAGCAAGATTAAATATGAGAGATGATATCTCTATGAAACTTGTTGAAGAAGACGTCGGAGGAAAAATGTCAAAAAGCATAGCTTTAGACACTCGGACAGGCCAAACTTACACTTATAATCCCATGAAAAACCCAAATAGGGGAAAAGTTAGCAGACTTGACGTGATAAGAATTCTTTCCGGGAGGTCCTCTGCCAATTTGATATATTCGCCTAATTAATGTAAAATGAAAAAAACATTAACCGATTTTATTGATAATTTTGAACCTTTTTTCCCCATGATAACGGAAATAAGGGAACCAAAATAGGAAACCATGTTTTCAATAGCGATGGCATTTCAATTGTTAGACCAATTGACCATTCTTTAACAGTGAGAGAAGATTTGGGTCTGCCAAATCTCCTAAAGACAGCAAAAGTTTATTTTGTTGAAAAAGATGGACAGTTTTACGTTTTTAAAGCGCAGCATCGTGGAGCTCCTGAGATGGATATAAGAATGTTAGCAAAGAAATAATTGCATTAGAAAGAGCCAGGGACGTTTCTGGAATAACTCATTTAGTTCATAATTATGGCGAAGTTGGAGAATGGAGAGCTATTTTAAAAGAGTATGTGCCGGGAAGGGATTTAGCTTCATTGAGAAAATATATAAAAGATAAAAGATTGAAAGTCCAATTGGAATCAACTTTATTTCAGTTGCATAGTCTGGGTTTGGCGGGTTTCGAGCCAAAACCAAAAAATATAGTTCTTTCTCCAGATGGAAAATCAGTAACAATTATTGACTGCTGGCCGAGAGCATTTAGAGAATCCTTAACAGAGGACGGCTTTCAAAGACACATGATTCATGATTTTGATACTTTAGAGAATTCTGTTTATTATGTGTGAGGTTGTTCAATTAAAATAGCGCTAAAGCGATATTTAATTTTTGATAACTCAAACTCACTTTGATTATATTAACCTATCTTCAAAACTTTTAGCTTCAGAAAAACGCTTACCAAACCAAAACCTTACACTAGCCCAACGGCTCGGATATTTTATTAATATTAATTTGAACTAGTTTTGTTCAGCTTATTCTAACATTAAAATTAATTGAATATATTAAACCTGCTCTTCAACACTATCTATAAAATTCTATGAAACAGAAAGATATTTAAACAAGTGTTAATATTATTTAACATATGTTAAAAATATTTAACAACTTAAAGCCATTCTTTGAAGATTGCTATAGGAGGGTTAGTGTTAGAGAGTATTCTAAATTAATGTCAATTTCCCCACCAACAGCCTCCACACTCCTTAATAAATATTTTAAGGATAACCTTCTTATAAAAGAGAAAGATAGAAATTATTTATTTTTTCATGCAAATAACAGAGAGAAACAGTTTGTTGACTTATCCAGAATTTATTGGAGAATTATATTGAAAGAACTTTTAGAATACTTGGAGAAAGAGCTGGTCTCTCCCACACTAATACTATTTGGCTCTCTTTCAAAAGCAGAAGCAAAGCGAGATTCTGATATTGATGTGGCTATTTTTGCAAACAATAAAAATATCAGCTTAAATGAATTTGAAAAAAAGATTGGCAGAAAGATTCAAGTATTTTGGTTTAAATCGCTAAAAGATGTTAAAAACAGGGAATTGTTAAATAATATTATTAATGGATATGTTTTAAGCGGAAGATTATTGATTAAAAATGCATGATAAAAAGATTGATTGGAAAGAATGCTGCAGTAAAAAGACAGCAAAGAGCATAACTCCTGACCTAAATTTGATAGAATCTTTAAAAAAATCAAGTGAAAACAAACTTAAGTCATCAGATGAACTTCAAATGAACGAAACTACCTCTGTATCAAAATTTATCTTGGCTTATGACTCATTAAGAGAAGCTTTAGAGGCTTTGGCCTCAAAAAAGGGGTACAAAATTTATAATCATGAATGTTATACTGCATTTTTAAAGGAAGTATTAAATCAGAGTAATTTAGGAGACGAATTTGATGAGATAAGAAAGGTAAGAAACAGTGTTAATTATTATGGAAAAGAGCTGAGTGTTGAAGATTCGTCAGGCCTCATCCTAAAGACGAAAAAATTGAAAGAACAGATTTTGCAGATTTTGAAAGAATAATTTTTTCAATTCTTCTCCACAGTTTCATGAACAAGGTGATTCATGACTTCCATAAATTCTTTTGTTTTTTCCTGCCATTCATCAATATCTTTTCCAGGCAAGTCGCTTATCTGTCCGTGCGCAATTTTCTTGTGAAGCATAAGCAAATCCCTGTAATCCTGCACGTATTTCATTTTTAGCTTTCCTTTGTCAACTAAATGCTCCCTCAAATCAACTGCAAGATGCTCTGGCGACGGAGGAAGAATATTCAGGGCAATAAGGACAGCATGCGCAGAATCGACCATTGCCCAAAACAAGCCTTCTATAGCAGTTAGTTCTGCAGCCTTGCTCCTTGCAAAATTCATTGGCGCTCGCTGAAGTGAAACATAAATGGCTTCCGGCGAGGGTTTTATTTTGCCAGCTTCAAGAAGATATTTCAACGGCTCAAAAAATCCGGCGAAGTCTATCAGCGCTTCTCCGTTCCTTATAACATTAATAACAACAGGATCTCCGCGCATTAAATCCTCCCACCACGTGCTTATCTTAACAGTATTTATGTGCAAATCAGATTTATACGGGCTCGCTCTTATTATATTATCCAGCTCTTCCCTGTACCATGCGATTAATTCCTGATCCCATTTTATTGAAACGTCGTCGATGATAATCACGATGTCGATATCAGAGCCCATGATTTGATTTTGCTTCACCTGCGAGCCGAAGAGAACTATTGATTTTATTGTTTTGTCGAATTTCTTGTAGACTTTAACAGCGAAGTCCATTGCAATATCATGCTCTGTTTTCAGCTGAAGGGTTGGATAGTCTTTGGGGTTAGCCTCCGGTTTCTTCATAGGTTTTGCTTTTGGCTCTTTATCATCTAAGGCGGGCAATTTCTTCACCTTTTTTTTACTCTTTCCCTTTTTCATAATTCACACTCTTCAATAATATATATTGGAGTATATAGTTTTTAAATTTGTTTGTTTTAAAACCCATAATAACCGTTTTCACTTTGCATAATAATAACTTAAACTAGCCTTTTTTAACATAATTAATCACAGCTGTTAGCAAAAAACCACATCTAAACTCACTCAGTTTAAAAATTACTAAAATGTAACAGCAGACTTTATTGTACTTCTTGGCAAATTTCTGCTTGCTTCAAGAACCTCTATGCCAATTGCCTTTCCATTAGAATCCAAATCTATGTTTATAGATTCATTTAAGGAAATTGTTTTTTTAACTTCCCCAATTCCTATTTCCTTAAAATAAATATATGCCGCATCTGCTTCTTTATCATAAGTTATCTTCATTTCCATATTAAAGTGATAATCTTTATAAATTTACCTCTTTGAAAATAAACCACTTTTAATAATCTCTTATTTATCTCTTTATGCGCCTCTATTTTATCTTCTTTTCTAATAGTATAGTCTGGAAAATTAATTGTTTGATTAATTTGACTCAAACTAATTCCTCTCTCAACCATTCTTTGTTTAGCATGGTCAGTTAAAATTAATTCCATAGTCTTAGCTAAAATTATTGCTCCTTTCTTTTATTCACAATCTCCAAATATCTTTTCTCAAGCTCTGAAAAGCCTGGAGAGCCCCTCAAAATGAAATTAGACTCCTCTGCGCTAACCCATCTCCACACCATAACCTTGTCTAAATCTCCAAAAGGCCTTTCATCAAAATATAATGTGTCAACATTATCTCGAATATGATATACTCTCTGTTTTGAATTAAAATGCTTTGTAACAATAAGCTTATCAGCTGATGTTGATGAATTGCACGCGATAAAAACAAGAAAAGTCAGCGAGCTTAATGTTTTTGTTAAGAAATTCATTCTTACTCCATTCCCCTTCCGCTCATTCTGCTTCCCTGCCCGCCGCCAATTTGACCTCCAAGCTCTGTCGGAAGCATGGAAAATCCTGCGCCAAACATGCTGTAATTTACCTGCGGAAGAATATTCCCAAAACCGCCCATGTAATTTTGCTGCAATCCAACAGCCTGGCTCCAGTAGGGAGATGCTCTCGTAGAATAAATCGGCGAGCCAAGCCCTTCAATGCTCATCTGAAATGGCGAAGCATTGTTGTTGGCATTCATCCAATGCCCGGCCTCAATTATTTTTTTAGCTTCAAAACCTTTCTGGCCAAGCTTCTCCATAACTTCTTTCAAAGGCACATTTCCCATTCCCATCGGCAATTCAGTATGCTCAAAACCAAAATTATCAGAGAGATGAACGTGCTTTACATAAGGCGCGACTTTCTCAGCTTCTTTGATTATTTCCTCTTCAGTATAGCCGTATTTCCTAAGCATGTTAATATGTCCAACATCCCAAGTAGCTCCGATTAATTTTTCTGCCTGGCTTCTCGCTTCGCTTTCAGAAATTCCGTTTGCGACAGCCTTGTCTACAAATTGTTTTCTCGATGCTACAACAACATTCTTAACATCCTCTCCAGTGGAAAGCGCAAAACCAGCTGGCGGATTTTCTATAACAACAGTCGGCGCCTTGTCTTTATATTTCTGATAAGCTTCAAATGCCGCGTTTCCAAATGTTTTTGAAGCCTGTGTCGTTGCGAATTCTTCAACAGGAACATTAAGTTTAGGATGCATTGCTTCAAGACCCTTTACAAGATGATTCAAAGCATCTGCCTGAAAAACAGGATCGTATGAAGAAATGCTTGTCCCCTCTTCACCCATTCCCATTAGTTGTCCATATTCTTTAGAAAGTGTTTTTAGCTTTTCCTTATCTTCCTCTGTTCGTGCATACTTATAAGCCTTATCAAAAGCGGCTCTAGCTTCCATACTTGCTTCTTGGGCATACACCCTTGCAAATTGTATTTTTTTAAACTGTTCTGCCGCCTCCGCGCTCACGGGCAGTGGTTCCTTTTTATTGAAATACCTCTCAATATTGGCTAAGAATAAATCCCTATCATGAGTGTGCACACCCCCCATGATTCTGTTGACATTTTCCAACTGAAACTGAACTTTTTTTAATGTATTATCCCATTCAGTATTATTAGCAACCTCTAGCATAATTTCAGGATAAAGTTTCTCTCCCTCGATCTTTTCCTCTCCAGGATAAAATCTAGTTTCAGTATCCAATCTTCTCATCTGGCCAGTTTCCTGATTGACTGCAGTTATTCTTTTATATTGCAAAAGCTTTCCTGTTCGTTCATCTATCTTCCTTTCGGCAGCCGGCAAAGGCTCAGAGCCATGTATTCCTTCTGCAGTATGGAAATTGACATTTATTGTTCCGTCTGGCTTTAATTCGTGGCTTCTTTCCAAGGTGTTTAGAACTTTTCTTTCTGCCAATTCTCTATCAACCTCGCTAAATCCCTGCTGAGTAAACCCTGCAACATCCATTACTGGACCGTGAACAGAAACATCAACTCCTGTGAGCTTTGCCAATCTTCTAACTTCCTCAAGCTGCTGTTTTGGCACTTGGTCTAAAAAATCCGGGCGAACAGCCTCTATTTCAAAATGCTTTGCTCCTGTTGAAATCTTTGAAGATATTTCCTGAAGAACATTCGGATTTGTTGGGTGAGTCGTCAAACCAAGGCTTCCTGTGGCAATTGAATAGTTGCTGGTTGCCAACGCTGGAGGCTGAAAAGCAGAATATCCTCCCTGATAAGTGTTCTCGACTAAATATCTTCTTTTCTCCATTAAAAACCTACGATTTTTAGAATCCCTCAAGCGATTTTCTTTTTATTACTCGATGAAAATCTTTATCCCGTAAAAACCTACGGTTTTTATAATCTA
>JACOYJ010000010.1 GCA_016181885.1 Candidatus Pacearchaeota archaeon
GAAACATAAAAACAAACTTAAAAGTATATTTAAACCTGTCGATTAATAATTTTTATATAAAATTCAAGAATGTTAAGTTATGAGCTTGACTTAACATTTAGGAATCCTTAAAAACCCCTATTTTCTTCTTCAAAGATGGAAGAGCAAAAACAGCAGGAATTGATGTTTAAGCTTGCGATGTATGAGCAGCAGATAAAGCAGTTAAATGAGCAATTAGAAGCTGTTGAGAAAGCGATTGCCGACTCCTCTTCATTGAGCTTAAATTTGGAAAACTTAAAAAATGGAAAAGAAAAAGAGATTGTTGCTTCTATTGGAAAGGGAATTTTTGCAAGGGCAAAATTAATTTCCGAAGAGCTCTTAGTTGACATAGGCGGGAAAAACATTGTAAAGAAAAGCATTCCAGAGGCTCAAAAATTAATCGGCAGCCAAGTTAATAAGCTGAGCGAAATAAAATTCGAGATAGAAAAAAACCTTGAGGCAATGAATTCTGAATTGATGAAGATGTTTTTAGAAGCTCAGGAAAAACAATAGGTTTAAATATGCTTATTATTGATGAGATTGATGGTAAATAATATAGATTCAAATTTTGGCTTTTTGAATGGATTGGAGAGGTTAGGCTTTAAGCTAAATCCAAAGTATGTTGCAAAGGCGGCTGAATATTTAAGCATTACAGCCACAATTAGTGGTTATTTTTCTGGAAGCCCCGAAACAATGCAATTAGGAATGGCTCTTTATCAGGCAAACACCGGCTCAAGGGTTTAACGATTGTTTTTATTTAGAAAAATTACGCTTTCTTTAATAGAGATTTTTATCGCTTTTAGTATTTTATTAAGTTTCATAAATTCTTTACTCTTTACTTCTTTCCCGTTTAATGGAGAATGAGGCAGATGAATATGGCCGGAAATTCCGTCTAATTTTTCTTTTTCCATAAAATGTTGCCCAAGATAAAAAACCTGCTCGCACATGTGCCCTCCTGCTTTTGTGAGACCGACAATGGTATATTTGCTTTTTTTAATTTTGAAATGATGTTTTTCAATGGAAGTTTTGATTTTCTAAAAAACGGTCCTTTTTCTTTTCCAATTACATCGTAAAGCCTTGGTTTATTTGTGCCATTTGGCCATCTCCCATAATTATCTGGAAAAAATGGCTTAATCTTTCTTTTTGCGACTGTCTCTAAGGTAATCTTATCCATATTTCTAAAAGCTAAACCTAATGTTATTAAAATATCTGGCCTATATTTTTTAATTGCGTGATGTAATGTTTTGGGAAGGGTTTTAAAGTTTACTGGGAGAACAACACCTTTTATTTTCGCTCCTGCAATTTTTTTCCCGTCAAGTTTTTCTGCAACATACTGTGAGGGATTTGTTGAATAAGACCCCCACCTCTCAAAACCTACGATTAAAACTTTCATTTTTTAATCTTCTTCACAAAATCACTATAACTTAAAGTTCCATATTCTGAAATTATCTTAGTTATATATTTCTTAGGCACGAATTCGAAAGCCGGATTTTTAATTTTAATATTCTTAGGAGCTTTATTCCAAACTTCATTGATTTTTCTTTGTTCAATGGGAATTTTTTTGTTTGTGTATTTCCATGAATCAGCAACAACATAAAATGGAATTTTATGATAAAATGCCAATTCGGCTATTATTTTTGAGCCGATTTTATTAATTATGCCTTCTTTCAAAAGCGCGTCAGCGCCGATAAAAACTTTATTTGCAAAAATTTTGTCATTTTTGCTGTCTTTTTCAATTGCTGTTGCAAAGGCTGAATCAACAAACTGTGTTACCCTGATTCCTGCTTTGGAAAGCTCTTTTGAGGTCTTTCTGCCCTGGAACAAAGGGCGGGTTTCTGTATTATAGATCTGGAATCTTTTTCCCTTTTTCTTTGAAAAAATTAAAGAGTTGACAACATTTGTTGAATGGCAATGAGTGAAAATTTTATCGCCGTTTTTTATTATTTTAAAAACCGAGTTATTTATTCTGCCTTGAGCAATGTCGAAATGAGCAAATAATTTTTTGTTTGAAAATTTCGGGGCTTTATCCAAAATATTCTGCAACATCGGCTCTGTTGGGCGCGCTGAAACAAGCCTTTCTCTTGAATCTTTTGATGGAAAAATAAGATAAGCTTTAAGCGCGGCTTTCGCTATGTTTCTCGCTCCTTGTATTTTAACTTCTTCTATATCACGAAGTATTTTATCAAATAACTTCTCTTTTTTTGCACTATTTGCCATGCATCCATAAGAAATTACGAAACTTTAAAAATTCTCCTTATCTAATAGGAGTATGCTAGAATCAATAGTCAATCCTAAGAGGGTTGAAAAAGGCCCTTGGAGGATGCTGTTCGTTGGCTTGGTTTACGGATCTCTTTCCCTGCTTTTAGTTGACTGGTTTTTCTCCAGCGATATTGTGCTTTCAAAATTTTCCGGAATGATTGTCGTGACCTTTTGCGTTATGTTTTCACTTCCGTTTATGTATTATCTAATAAAACAGGAAGAGGAGGAGGACGAAGAAGTTGAAGGATTTTTGAGTGTTTGGAAGATACACAAAGATGCCTTATACGGATTTATGTGGCTGTTTTTGGGATTTGTTATTGCATTTGCTGTTTGGAATATGATATTGGAGGATTCTAATTTATTTAATGCGCAAGTTGAAACTTACTGCATGATTAACAGCCCGGGAAATATAGAGGGCTGTGTTGAGAGATATGACATAGAAAATAACGTGGCTTCAACTGGGGCCGCAACAAAAGAAATGAGGTTTTTATCAATAATAGAGAATAATGTTTATGTTATGATTTTTACCCTGATTTTCTCGCTTATTTTTGGCGCTGGAGCAATTTTTGTCCTATCGTGGAATGCAAGCGTCATTTCTGCGGCAATCGGCATATTTACTGATTATGATATAAAAGATGTGCCATTCGGGCTTGTAAGGTATATGGTTCATGGGTTTCCTGAAATAGCGGCATATTTCGTCACTGCGCTTGCTGGTGGAATTTTTGGGGTTGGAATAATAAGAAACGGGGTTAAAGACCCAAAATTTTTAAGAA
>JACOYJ010000060.1 GCA_016181885.1 Candidatus Pacearchaeota archaeon
TGTTGGATTGAAATTAATATTAAGAGCTAAAAATAAGATAATAGAGATTATAATTAATGCAGAAAAAATACCTAATAAATTATATTTCTTTTTCATTTTTTTAATGTGGTAAATAAAGTATTTAAAGTTTATAATTTTTCAAGGACATAATCTTTCGCAATATCAAACTCTAAAAGTTCTCCTAAAATAAATGGTGTAAGTTCTCTAATCCATAAATTCTTAAGATTTGAAATTCTTTCCTTCAGCTTATTTTTGCTGAATTTTAGGCCAAATATTTGCAATTTTTTTTCTGTTAGACCACTATCAAATTTAAAACTTCTTAGCAAAAAGAATAGGTCGTATAAATCCCGTGCCTTTTGTCTGTTAAACAAGGAATGAATCTTCTCTGAAATTATCTCTTCCGGTTTTAAAATCTTTAATGAAAATGGGTTTATATCAATATAATCGGGAATATAATTTTTTACATCATATCCATTTAATATTTTGTTTTTTAGAGAAACATCTATCCTAAGGGTGTTATATCTTGTTAAAATCCCTTTGCATGAAATCTTTATTAAAAGAGAATCCTTTGTTTTTTTTTATGTCTTTTATAGAAAAAAAATCAGACTCTGAAGTGACTTCATAAATTATCTTCTTAATCTTATCACCATCTATTTCTTCGACTAATGAAAAATCCAAATCCTCTGAAAATCTTGGGAGATTATAAAGCTTGTAAAGGGCGGTTCCCCCTTTAAAAACAAAGATGTTTGTTTTCCTGTATAGGTTAAAAAGAAAAACATCTTGAAAATAGTTTTTTTCTATGTGCTCCTTATTATTAAGCCCTTTGTGTTTTCCTGCTCTTAATAGCTCCTCTTTGCTGATCATCTTCAAATATTTATTATCAACCCCCATTTTTTGTCTTTTTTTCCTTTCTTTGGCCCAAGAGGGTCAAGGAATATATATTTATAATTAAGATATTTTTTAATCCCCCCATATATTGGCTTATTTTGGTGCTTCTCCATTAAATATCCCATTCTTTTAAGAATCTCGCTCTTTTTTATTTTCAGCAAATATCCAATCATTTTATTTTCATCAACCTCATCAAATGCCTCTTCAATTACATGAATGGGTATCTTTCCGATAGAGTCAATTATGGCTTTTTCTCTGTCAGCAATGGGGATTTTAAATCCTTCATAGTCCTCCAGGACATATCCAAAAAAGTATTTTGTTTTGATAAAAGAAATTTTATCTATGAATTTTATATCTGAAGATTTTTTAGTTGTTGCGCAAAAGACCTCTTTAGGGATTTGAGTAATTACTCTATGAAATTGCAACGCAGAAACCCCAGTAATATAGCTCGGCTTTTTTATAAATGTCGAAACAAGAAAAGAATCTTTGTGTAAAGTATATAATCCTCTTTTTATCTTTAATAGTTTTCCCATCTCCTTAAGCCTTTTTAGGAATTTTTTAGCATAAATTCTATTGGGGATTACCTGATTTGCATCTGACAAAGAAAACACGGGAATTTCTCTAAACATCTCCAATATCTCTGGCTCATACATAAATATCTTAGAGCAGGGGTATTTTTAAACTTTTCTGAACACAAAGTATATAAAAAAGTATACTTAATGGATTAAAAAGTAAAATTACTGCGCCTATATGTCAAAGAAAAAAGAATGCATAAAGCAATTCAAATAAAAACGTATACAACAAGATTATTTGCGTGGTTTTTCCATCTTTCTTTATCTTTTCTTTTTGTGCCATATTATAGTTTCGTATATTATATTTTATGTAACCTTAACAATACTCATATTTATGAGCTTTCCTATTCTTTTCATTACTAAAACAATCTTGTTCATTAATAACGCACACTTTCAAGCCAGTGGAATATTAGAACTCTTAACGCCTGTCGCTCCCGTCTTAGGCTTTCTTATAACCTCTGTAAAAACAGGAAGCTTATTCTCAACTTGAACAGGTTCATACTTATCAAGTGTCTGCGCATCAGCAAGAATTATCCTATCAAGATTAATCATATTCGAATAAATTAAAGAGCTTGTTTTAACTCTTAATGTGGCTATCTTCTGCGCTCCAAAAGGCAGCGGCTTTTCTCCGTTGCTGTCATATAAGCCGATAAGCAATTTGCCGTCGTATATTTTATACTTGTACAGCAGGAAAGTTGTTGGGTTAAACACATCAATATTTGTTATTTTGCCTGCGTCATAGACAACATTAAACTGGATTCCGGCAGTGCTTCTCTGCAAATTTCCATAAATTTCAACATCCTTTGTTCCATCAGCATTTTTGACCCCTTCTTTTATTGTAATTATGCTTGGCATTTCAGTAATTACATTCCCAGTTAATTCCTGCCCGGAACTAAATAGCTTTTTAAAAAATCCAACTACTGAACCAATAAAAGATTTTCCCCCCTCTTTAATTACCTGTGCTGTGACAGAGGTTTTTGTTTTTCCTTTTTCTATTGCAACCCCTTCCAAACACGAGCCATCTTCACGGCACGTGCCAGTTGAACACCCGCATGAACCACACTTCTTGACTAATTCTAATTGAGAATTGCAATATAATGGCTTTAATATAGAACAGGATTCTTTTGCAGTTCCATCAGAGCAAATATTAGCCTGTGATACTCCACTTAGAGGCGTTGTTGCATCTGGGTCAGACCAATCACTACATACATTATTAACATTACATGCACGTAAATAATATCCAATAGTAAATCCAGATGTTAACCCTGTGTGTATATAGGGATTTGAATAAATTTTAAATTGTGATTGGGGTTGACCAGCATAATTCCAGAGGACATCCCAAGAAGTCGCGAATGCATCTGGATTAGTCCAACTTAATGTTACCTCTCCTGACCCAGGCCCTGGATTTGCTCCGAAATTTTGAGGTATTCCGGGAACACTTACCGCGCTTGTCGGTGTTGCACTTACAGTTGAACTGCAAGCACTTGACCCGCTTGAATTAGCTGCTCGTATGCAGTAATTGTATGCAACTCCGTTTGTTAATCCAGTATGCTGATGGAATATTGTTAAACCGCCATTTTTAATTATATATTGTGACGGATTTGCTCCTGTCCACCATGATATGTTATAAGAAGTTGCCCCTGCTGAAACACTCCAGCTTAAATTTACATGAGTGTTTCCACCAATTGCATTAAAGTTTGTTGGTGTTGCTGGAATTCCAGAACCAGGAGCAAGAGGTCTTATATCTCCATATCCTCCATCACTCTCGATACTACATCCGGCCCCATTGCATGCACTCATACTGTATCTATAAAGATTTGCGCTTGATAATCCAGTATGACTATAAAAGTTTGTTCCTACTAGTATATTTGGTTGAAGAGCTCCTCCATTAATTCTCCACGAAATATTGTAGTAAGTAGCTCCAGAAGAGGGGTTCCAACTCAAATTTATATGACCTACTCCAGGAGTCATTATAACGCCTGCTGGAAATGGCGGAATTACGCCTCCTCCGCTCATCGGTGTTGCACTTACAGTTGAACTGCAAGCACTTGACCCGCTTGCATTGTATGCTTTTACACAGAAACTATAAAGAACACCACTAACTAATCCAGAAACTCTATATGGAGAAGTTGCTGAAGAAATAAATAAGTTATGTGTTGCATTCCAATAAGTCAAATTATACTGATAAGTTGCAGGATTGCCAGTATTGCTCCAAGTTACATTAACGTGCGCATTTCCAGCAACAGCGGTGCCTATAGTAGGAGCTGGTTGAGTCCCGGAAGTGGGAGTTTCCAAGCATGCATTGCAAAATAGAGTAGCTGGATTTCCATTTCTAAAGGCGACTGCAACAACTGCAACAACATCTAAGACATCAGTAAATCCATCGCAGTTTACATTTGTTCTTGCCATTGGACATCCTGTATCTGTAACTTCAACACCATTTCTAAAAGCCACATCAGCTGTTGCAACAACATCCAACACGTCAACAAAATTGTCACATGCAGGATCACCATGGCATCTGCATGTTGTTTCATAAGAGCATGTATTTTCTTCTTCTGTGTAAATTATATCATTGCCTTGGGAAAGGTAATAAGTAGTTTCGCCGGGAGAAATTTTCTTAACTCTTTTTCCTGAAGAATCATAAAAATACTGCTCGCTTAAATCCGGACTATTAAAAGAGGCAAGCCTGTTAAACATATCATATATATAATTGGAACTTGATATGCCTCCCTTGCTTACTTTGCTTACTAAAACTCCGGATGGAGAATAAATAAAAGTGCTTGTAGAAGTGCAATCTGCAGTATCTAAACATCCTGCATGGGGACAGCAGATTCCGTCATTTGCGCAAATTGAATCTGGGTCAATTGTTGAGCATGAGGGACTCGCATCATTCACTTGCCCATCACAGGCAAGCGGAGCGCACTGAACATTTAAAGGAATATTGCAATCGTTATCTAAAGTATAATCGCACCCAATACCACAAGCGTTATTATTATTATAACACCCGCAATCTGGATCAATTCCCATGCATTCATCGCTTGAACAGACCCCATTGCTTGTTGTAGGACAGGCAACGCAGGAAGTTCCGCCCAATGGACAATAGGTCCCATCGTCGCATGTAAAAGGTATGTCAGCCAAGCATCCGTTAAAACTAGTGCAGATATTCCCGCCATTTTCTGACAAGCACGAGACTCGTCCTGCAACACTGCAACTCGGAGTGCAATCACACCTATCAGTAACATCATTCCAAACAAATCCTTTCGGGCAGGCAACGCAGGAAGAGACAATAAAATTCTCCCAATAGCAATAAACATGGGGCCTCCATGTGTTCCCGCTTGCTATATCGCCTTCAAAAATTGTTTGATATTCTTCTGTATTATTAATAAGCTCTGCAGGAAGATTAACAAAACCTGCACACCCGCCATTTCTACTTATTTTTTCAAGATAATCATAGCAAGTATATCCTTGAGGATAACTTATAGCCTGCTGGCATTCACATGTCGCATCTGGTATACCATCAAAAGTGCAGAAAGTATTTTGGCATGCTGGGAAAGGCTGCCCGCCGCCAATAGGCTCACCGCATGTAGGCTTAAAACCTTCTATACATCCATTATATCCTGAAACATCATTTGAGCAAATATCACCATTCTCATCATAAATTGATGTGCTTGCTGTGCATTTCCATTCATTATCAGAAGTAAAAGTTGAATAGCAGGAGCAAACTCCTCCTGTAGTGCTGACTGGAGCTGGCAGAAGAGATATGCTTGCTAAAAAGATAATTCCAAAAAGCAAGAGCAAACTTATTGGCTTCATTTTTGCATTTTTATTGATGAATAATCTTAATTCCTTCAACATTTTATATTTCACCTAAATTAAATATTTTATAATTATCAATATTTAATTGATTGAATTTATTTTTTACAGGCATTAAACTTTTTTCCGAGTTAATCTCTTCTTTAAGTAAATATTTTTTAGCCATCTTACATTTTTTTATAATTTCTTTTAACTGCAAATAATCCATGTATAAAGACTATTAATCCGATAATTAAACCTATAACGGATAAAGCAATTAATTTATTATTAACTAAATTTACTAAACTATAAATAAATATTAGCAATCCCATTAAGGTAAATGCAATCATAGTTATCAAAAATTGCATTTTTAAATGTTCTCTCGCTTTATTAACACTTTTGGCCATTTCTTAAACCTCTCCTGAAATTCCCTTTAGTTTATTATTCTCATAAGTGTAGCCTTTCGTGTAAACAGGATTTATCGTTGAAGTTTCAGTTTTCCTATTCCCTAAAGCATCATATCCATAAGTTATTCCCCTTGTTATTGCTTGGCCAGTATAATAATTAGCTCCAGTAAGTCTATTCAAATTGTCATATGTAAAACTCTCGTAATTAGTCAAAGTAGGCATATTTCCCCTATTTGCTAAATTTATATCATAATTAATCTTGTCAAGATTTCCGGCAGGATCGTAGGCATATGTTCTTTTGAAATAAACATCATTTGGATCGCTTGGATTATCTGTATTTTTCTGCTTTGAGGCAAATATTGAAGTCAGGAAATCCCTTTGATTGTATGAGTAAGTTGTATAAAATTTGACAACTCCCGCAGAGGTTAAACTCTTCTCGTCAATTGTCCCTGTTGGATTGTAGTCATAAGACACTTCTGTAACCTGCCCTTGAGGATTAGTGTAAGAAACGCTTTCAAGCTGATTCATGCTATTATAATTATACTGGACAAGTTTTCCATCAGGATAAGTTAAAGTTCTTAAATTTCCGGCAAAATCATAGCCAAACAATAAAATATAATTCTTCTCATCATTTATATTCTGCGTTCTTTTTTTTATCCTTCCAACTGCATCATATTCAAAGCTGTCTGAAACAAAAAATGCCTGGACTCCGTCTTTAATGCTCTTGCCTGTAACCTTACAGACTCTATTTACAGCATTGATATTTGTAACGCAAGCAGCATCTCCTCCATAATAAAAGTAAACCTCTTCTTTAGTATCGCTGTCAGAAACTTTGTAAGCTGTTGTTTTTGAAATCCTCGCATATTTGTCATAGTCATTCTCTTTGACAATTCCTTCAGCATCAACGCTTTTTATCACGTTTCCAAGCCTGTCATACTTCAAAGAGGTGACTCCTTCTTCAGGTGTTGATACAGCATCAGGAAGCGCTGGGTTTTCAAAACTCCATGGCACAACAGGATAGCCAATGCCTTTTAACATATCCCCTGAATATTCTCCTCCAGTAGCATACACATTCTTCAAATTGCCAAAGAAATCATAATTCATATCAAGTCTAGTGCCGGCTGCATCTACAACCTGCTGAAGGTTTCCATACCCATCATAATAATAAGTTATTTGGTTTCCCTTCTCATCAATAACTCTCTTGAAATTGCTTCCATAAACATAACTGGTAAAATTATTATCCGGATAAGTTATTCTTGAAACTCTTCCTAAAGAGTCATATTGATTTTCAGTATACAATCCGGAAGGTGTTTGATAACTGCAGAAAGAACTAAGTCCTGAAATTGATGATGGTTCATACTGTTTGCTCACTCTCCCTAAAGAATCGTAAGTTGTTGATGAAATAATTATTCTGTTATTGTTGGTATCCTTTAAATGAGTTTGGCTAAGCCTTCCGCCAAAATCATAAATATAGCATGCTTCCGCATTTACGCTGCTTGTCTGCTTCTGGACAATTCTTACCGTCCATCTTTCATCAGCGCTTCCGTCTACATATGCAGGAGTATTATAATAATAATTAACTTTTCCTCCATCAGGATAATCAGTCTGGTTTATTCTTCCAAGATTATCGTACCTATAAAAAGTTGTCTGCAGATTTTCGTCAGTTGTATTCTTTACCAATCCGTAAGGATAATATCCTGCTTTCTTGACTAAAGGCGCATTTCCTGTATTGTTGCCGTAAAACTCTATTCTCGTTGGGAATGCCTTATTTGGCTCGTCATAATAAACCTTAGTTGTGTAAACCTTAGAAATTAAAGCCCCGTTTTTATCATAATATGTCCCGACATTTTTTGTGCTGACAAGATTTCCGCACTGGTCATAATCAAAATAACTGTCATCCCATATTCTATTTCTTGCATCAGAATTGCCAAAGACTTTATTATCATAATTATACCTGTATATTGCGCTTGGTTTTCCTATATCGCAGATTCCACTTGTGCTTGGTCCTACGTTGTATTCAGCTCCAGCATCAGTTAGTCTAAGACCCAGTTCGCTTGGACATATAAATCCAAAATTATGGGCATAACCCCTATTGCCTGCATTTGTGGGAGAACAAGCCTGAAACTGCGATTCGCTATTTCTTACTGCTTTATTTATTGAGGTTATCACATTTCCTGAAAAAACAGGGCTGGAAAAAAAATGTTCATAATCATAAGATTCCGTAGACCTCAAATCACCTTTCCAAAAATTTCCATCTCTACTAGTGGGATAAGTGGAAGCAACATCAACATCCCAATCAGGAATGCTAGGATTGCTTTCCCATGATTTAACACTATCAGGTCTTTTAAAACCCCAGTAATTTGTATACCTAACCCTATCAGCATCTGGCGCATAAAAAACTTCCACAATCTTTGGCTTAGAGCTTCCGTCTTCAGGAGCATCAGTAATAGAAAGTGTTCCTTCCATTGTGCTTGCTTTTGTATTTGTGCTGGTTCCAAAACCCTTGTAAGCATAAAATTCAGGATAATCTCCACTGGGGTTTGTGTGACTTAAAAAGTTTTGTGAAACACTATTAACATTTCCATAATCAACTTCGCCCATAACTCTCCCGTCATTCCAGTAAAAAACCTTTGAAAATGTTTTTGTCGGACCTCCGGATTCGAAAGAAGTGCTTAAAACACCTTTTGTTGAAAGATATGTTGCCAGAGAATAATCTATGTCTCTAAGAGCATTGACTCCTGCTGCGTATGCTTTCCAGAAATGAGGCTGTATATCTACAAAATCTTTTCTATATCCCAAATCGCTTCCTGTTTCGTCATAATCTGAATAATATGGATCGCAATAACCTCCTTTAGAAGCAGTCCTGCAATTTGTCCACGGATTAATATTCATCCTCGCCAAACGAGATATTGGATGAAACTCATAAGAGTAATCATATCTCTGAAGAAGCGCGTTCCCAGAGTCTCTGTATTCCATCGCAACTTCCAAGCCCCCCCTAAAAGAAAGGTCTGTCTGCACTTCTGAAATTAATGGCTTTGCCTGCAAAAAAATTGAAAAAAGAATTATAAAGAAAATAAAAATTAATACGACTAGGAAATTCTTTCCCAATAATCTATTTTTTAAATTTATTTTCATCTTATTTACAGCGATCTGCACGTATCAGTATAACACTCTGTTCTCGCAGCATTGCATACAACCCCGCATTCATAATCAGAGCTCCAATCATAATAATTGACATCTGAACCAGCATTCAAATAACTCATTCTTGCAGTTGGAGGTATAAATTTATGCACGACTTTGTTTCCTAAAGGGTCAGTAACTGTTGTAACAGATAAAGGATAATCTGATCCTGGAAAACCTTCAGTGCTGTAAGCATAGCTCCAAATATAAGGCTGCCCTCCATTCTCTTCAGGCACAGAAACTCTTCTTTGAATAACGGCCCTGTGCTTGGTCATTCTGCCATTCAGATCAAAGTAAGCTGACTCAATTCCTGGATCAACTGAATATTCATTTAAATTAATTGTAAGGAAATCGACATCAGCATACACATAGCTAACGCTTAACCCGTTAGGATATGTAATGCCGGTAAGCTCTTGCGTGTTTGAGTCATAAGTGTATTTTGTCGGAGGAAGAACATCGTTTAAGCTGGAATCTTTTATATGAATTTCTTTTAATAGTGTGTATGCAGGAGCTGTTCCCTCCTGAAAACTATTATAAATATAATCAACATACATTAAATCTCCCCTATAATTAGGATAGTTAATCCAATCAAGCTTCGCATTAATATCTAAACCAGAAGTCATAAAATTAATGTCCCTCCCAAATGTATCTGTAATTCTGGAAATGTATGGACTGGACTCTTCGCTGACAACATTAGCATTGACATTTTGGGAATCATACCCCTCCGAGAAATACTTTACAGAAATAAAGTTTCCTGCTTTGTCATAAATTTTGCTTAAATACAAGCCAGCATACGGATTTTCAGCCCAGGTATACGGGTTGTCTGGGTTAGAATAATAGCTTTGCGGTTTGCATCTTTGTGATTCTTGATCTCCTCCAGGCAAGTAATCAAGGTCATCATAAGACTCGCAAAAGCGGACTATTTTATTAAACTCATAAAGAAGCCCGTTGCTTGTCAGCGTCGCTGCAATAGGCCATGTTTTTTCAGGAGGAATCATAGTTCCTATTCCGTTATTTCCCCTTGAGGGGTCACGGCTATAAATTAATGTCAAAGGGCTTGAGCTCCCGGCAATATATCCTGTATAAATTGCATATGCTGGTTCTGTAAGACTCCCTTCTGCAAGCGCATATATCATTGGCCTTTGGGTGGCTGGATTATACCACTCGCCTGTGTCTGGAGCATAGAAAATATCTCCATACATTCCGCTCCACAAATTAGTTCCCCATGAAAACGGATAGTTCTCAATATCCCCTAATTTAAATTTAGAAGGAAGAACAACCTCTGATTCAGAATTCTGCAAAACTAAACTAAGTGAATTTATTCCCTGCATTGGAATGCCTGTTGGAAAATCTACATAACGCCTTAAATCCTGAAAGAAAAGCGGGGTTGGGTCTTTCACTTTTCCATAATCCATATCCCACCCTCTTCCAAGCAATTTAGCCCTTTTCCAGCTTGAAGCAAGAGTATCTTTTCCACAACATTGCTGATTGGGAGTATGAATTCCAGAAACACTTGAAGGAACATCACAATTCTGGCATGCGGTTGAATGAGTTAATGCGTTTCTTGAACAAATAGCTGACCCGCCGTTTCCGCCGCTCTCACCGCGCGTAGGGTCATTTAAAGTATTGCATTGATTCCTGTGCAGAAATATATTGCTATTATACTGCCTTGTTAATGCAACATCCAAGCCATTTCTTCCAGGAAGATAAATATCTGTTGCTGTTATTACTAAGTTTCCCGAGAAAAGATTAACGCTGTCTCCGAATGAAAAATCAAAAGCATTTCCTGCATTAAATCCCTGAACATTTAAAGTCGCTTCTGACTGCTTGACAGTGTATGTGTTTGCTGCTGCTGAGACAAAAGAAATTTCCAATGAAAGAATAAGAAATAACAAAAATAGTCTTGAAGGCGGTCTCTTTTTCATTTATTATGATATGCAAAAAGGTATTTAAACATTTTTGTTCTAAAGTAAAAAAACAGGGTTTTTTGGGGGGAGTAATCTTGATTTTTTCTTTTGTAAGAACTTTATCAAATTTAAATTGACTTAATAAAAAGAATAAATTTTGCTAAGCTTAAAGATTATGGTCTAGGTTCTTGAGATACCTCTGAGCCATAGGTAACAGGCCAAACATAAACTTTTGGACCTGATCTTGTAAATTCAAGAGTCTTTCTAAATTTTATAAGAACTTTTTCCCCATATATTCTTTCTGCCTCCATTTCTGCGTCCTCTTTGTTAGTATACGCTTCTAAAATCAATGGTTTTTCGCCTTTTTGTGTCCCTCCAGACACATGATAATAAAGCTCGATTGTTGAATATCCCCCAGGCATCTTTAAATCCCTAAAAGGAGTAAACCAGCATCCTTCAGCCCTGCATACCCCCACTTGTTTTTCGGGAATTACCGCATAAAAGTATTCATTTTTAGATTCTTCTTCATTGTCAATTGAAATAGAAAATTGTTCGCCATCATATGTAAGAGTGTGTGTTCTCTCTCTTTCTTTCGCAAGTTGTTCTTCTTCACCTACAAGTAACTCACCGGGTGAAAAAACAAAATCAAATGCAACCAAAACTGACCCAATAAAGGGTATGAATCTTGTAGCTACTTTCTTAGCAGCCTCTTCAGCAAGTTTCTTCTTTGTATATCTCTCTATTATTTTCTCAGCAGCCCTTACTTCGGGACTTGTTGGCGTTGCTACTACAGTTTTTATAGCAGCTTCTTGCTTTCCTGTGGGGTCAACAAACTTATTCGGATTATTAAGAACATAAGAATATTTGTTCAGCGACTGTGGGTTTTCAATGCTTCCTGAAATAGGGTCTGGACTTGTAAATCTTCCCGACGCTGGATCATAATATCTTGCCCCATAATAATACAATCCTGAATCGTCAAGCTCTTTTCCAGTGTACTTAAATTTCGCTTCTTCCGACGCTGTTTTCTCCACGCCAAAAGCAAAATAACTATCCTCAGAAATCTTGTTTCCATTTTCATCGAGGACAACACTCCCGCTTCCCAAATTGTCATTAATATAGAATTTTTCATTCCCATCTGAATCATAACTTGAGACCAATCCGTTAGCATAAATGTATGAAGTTGTTTTCGTTGCAAGAGTCGAAGTTTCTGAAATTACTTGGCCTGTTGGTTGAAACTGCGATTGTATTAATAAAAATGAAGCTAAAGTTATTAAGATAATTATTGGAAGAAATCTTAAGACTCTATTTTTGTAACCTCGTTTTTTCATTAACCCTAATAGTGATAAAACTATTTAAACGTTTATTCTCTATTCAAAAAATGCAAGAAAATTTTCTAAGTAATATAACCCCGAGAGAATATCAGCAAAAAATATTAGAAACCTGTGTAGAAAAAAACTGCCTTGTGGTCTTGCCAACTGGAATAGGAAAAACTCTCATCGCTTTAATGTTAACTGTGGAAAGGATGAAAAAATTCCCGGGAGAAAAAGTCCTATTTCTTGCCCCAACAAAACCATTAGCAGAACAGCACTTGGAGTATTTCAAAAAACATCTTGCAGAGTTGTTCGGAAATTTGCAATTATTTACCGGAGCTGTTAACGCAAATTCAAGAAAAAAAATATGGCAGAACGCGGATATAATCTTTTCTACTCCCCAGTGCATTGCAAACGATGTAAAAAATGGGCTTTACGAATTGTCCGGAGTTTGTCTTTTAATTGAAGATGAAGCGCATAGATGCATAAAAAATTACGATTACAATTATGTGGCTCAAGCTTATGCCAGCCAGGCATTGCATCCAAGAATTATAGGATTGACTGCCTCGCCGGGCTCGGAAACTGGAAAAATAAGGCAAATTTGCAAAAATCTTTCTATAGGGGCTGTTGAATTAAGAACAAGAGATAGCTCCGATGTTTCAAAATATCTTCAAAAGCTGGATTTTGAAAAAATAATAGTTAATTTTCCCCCAGAATTTGAGGAAATGAGACATATTTTAAGAAAACTCTCCGCTGAATACATCGAAGAATTAAAAGTGAGGAATGTTTTGTTTGGGCCGGTAAATAAAATTTCTTTAATAGAACTTCAAAAAAGAATCATGGCTTCCTTGGCAAGGGGGAATAAAAATTTTAATTATATGCATGCCGCAAGCGCCTGCGCTCAAGCCGTTAGGCTTCAGCATGCTTTAGAATTGTTAGAAACCCAAACACTTTCAAGTTTTAACAAATATCTTAAAGGATTATATGAACAAGCTTCAAAAAAACAAAGTAAAGGTGTTGTAAAGTTGGTTGCAAAATCTGAATTTAATTTTCTCTTCATGCAGTCAAGCGAACTCTTGGCCCGTGGCATGGAGCATCCCAAGATAAACGCGCTGTTAAAAATAGTCTCGAAAGAAAAAACTAAAAATGAAAAGCAAAAAACAATTATTTTCACCCAATACAGAGAAACAGCTTCCATGATTGCCAAAAATCTTAACTCTTTGCCAAATATCAAAGCAAAAATATTTGTGGGTCAAACAAAAAAAGCTGGTAGTGGTGGGAGTACTGGCTTAAGTCAAAAAGAGCAGAAATCAATAATTCAAGAATTTTCTTCAGGAGAAATAAATTGTTTGGTCGCAACATCTATTGGAGAAGAAGGTTTAGATATTCCTGAAGTTAATACAGTTATTTTCTACGAGCCCGTGCCGTCGGCAATAAGAGCAATTCAAAGGGCGGGAAGAACTGCAAGATTGATGCCGGGAAAACTTAAAATACTTGTAACTCGTGGAACTCGCGACGAGGGTTTCTATTATGCGGCAAGAGCAAAAGAAAAAAGAATGCATTCAGCGATTCATGAAATTAAGGATAAATTAGAAAATCCGTCAAAAAACGAAAAGCAAGAAAGGTTATAATTGAGAAAAATCCTAAAAATTAATCATAATCGGCTCTTACATTGTCTTTGTCATGACCTATATCTTGATTTTCTCAATAATTATTTTAGATTGTGGGGCTATGAGGAAAAAATAGAATTTATTCCGGAGTTTGAGCGCGGTCTTCTTCTTTCTTCTTTGAAGGATCAAACCTTTTCATCGGGGTATAAGTTCCCATGGTCAGCTTGAAATCTTTAAATCCAAAAATATACATTAATTGATTTGGAAGAACTTTGAAGAAAAAATCTGCATTGGAGTCATATTTTGAAGACATAAAACCTTCTTTATCATTATACCTAACTGGAGGAAGAATTAAAGAAGCGCCGACTGTGCCATAAACAACTCTGCCAAATTGTTCAGTATAACCTCTAGCAACTTCATTGCCTAATCCTTCCCAGCTAGCTGACCCGCCAAAACAAGTGCGCAATAAACAAACAGCATCCTGAGACAGCGTTTTTCCCATTTCTTTTAATAAAACTTCCCCTTTTCTCTGCCCATAATTAAAAATGGCCTCCCTTCCCTCAGAATCAGACCATCTTTGATAACCTTCTTGTCCATGAACCTTGACTATTAATAAATCTATTAATCCTTCCTCTTCTTGAGAAATTCTCTTGGCATTTTCTGCCATCTCCCCTATAGAATTAACTTCCACTCCAACAATTTTTATTGGAGCATCTTCTCCATAATAATCTTGAGCAGTAATTTTGGCATTATCTATCTCATTTTCCAAATCTCTGCTATTATCAGCAACATAGACCAATTTCTTTCCTTCTTTTGTTTCTCTACCATCAGGATCAACGAACTTATTAGGATTGTTGAGAACATAAGCATATTTATTCAGCGATTGCGGGTTTCCAATGCCTCCTGAAATTGGGTCTGGACTTGTAA
>JACOYJ010000061.1 GCA_016181885.1 Candidatus Pacearchaeota archaeon
GAGTTGCCAAAGAGCTTATTAAAGAAGCCTTGAAAAATTGGAAAGGCAAATCTAAATCAGTCGTTCTCTTGACTGCTGATAAAAATTTAAGAACATTTGAAAAGCTCGGATTCAAAAAAACAATGAACTTCATGGAGTACCAAATATGAAAGCCCTAATCTTCGATTCAAGCAGTTTGATAAGTTTGGCAATGAACGGACTCTATGATGAGCTTGTCGCACTGAAGAAAATATTCAATGGCAGATTTATAATTCCAAAAGAGGTTAAAGAAGAAACTATTGACAAGCCACTAACTATAAAAAAGTTTGAACTTGAAGCCTTGAAACTAAAAGAACTTTTGGATAATAAAATTCTTGAATCTCCTGCCTCGCTAAATATTAACGAGCGTGAAGTTTCAGTAAATACCCAAGAATTCATGAACCGGGCAAACTCAACTTTTCATGAAGGAAAAAATAACATAAGAATTCTTGATTTAGGCGAGAGTGCATGTATTGCTTTAAGCGAAATCCTCAATAAAAAAAGTATAGAAAATGTAATGGTAGTTGATGAAAGAACCGCAAGAATGCTCGTCGAAAAGCCGGAAAATCTTGAAAAACTCTTGTCAAAAAAACTCCACACAAACATAAGGGCTGACAGGGATAACTTCAAAAAATTCAAAGGATTCAAAATAATAAGGTCTGCAGAATTAGTTTATCTTGCATATAAAAAAGGGCTTGTTAACCTGAAAAAAGGCCCGGTTCTCGACGCGCTTCTTTATGCAGTTAAATTCAAAGGCTGTTCTATCTCTGAAGAGGAAATAAGGGAGATTGAGAATATTAAATAAGATGGGGTTAAACTTCCTTTGGAGGAAATGAGAGATTTAATTAAATATAAAAGCAAGATTAGAAGAAGAGTAGATTTAATTGATGTCAAAAACCTGACTAAAACAAAAATCAAAAAATGAAATCCTCAACTATCACAATTATTTTATTGGCGATGGCAGTTATTTTATTGGGAATTGTTCTTTTTTTTAATATTTATGAGCCTTTATCCTATCTTGATAATCCTCTTGTAGGAAACGGATTAGGAAAACTTTGTTCTTCTGGGGAAGATTGCAGAAACTTTTGTAATAATAACATGGGAAGATGCAACAATTATTGCCAAGAAAATTCGGGAAACCTGCTTTGTGATAAATTATTTGGATAAATATTATTTAAAGATAATCAACGATAAGTTTATAAAATTAGAGGCTTATGATAGTAAATGACAAAGGTAGTTGTTAATGAAAAAATAAGATTTGGGAAGCCCATAATAGATGGCACTAGAATAACTGTGGAAGAGATTTTAGGAGCATTAGCTGGCGGTATGAACTTTGAAGAAATTGAAAAGGAGTATGGAGTAAATAAGGAAAATATATTGGCTGCCTTAAAATACGCCACAGACGTAATTTCTGAAGAACAAATAGGCATGTTAAAAGTTTGAAAATGAGGTTTTTTCTTGATGCAAATATGCCTTACTCTTCCTTAGAAGTTTTTAAGCAACTTAATCTAAGGGCGTCGCATGCACGATTAGTTGGATTAGGCAAAGTGAATGATGATGAAATAATGAAATACGCCATTAATAATGGAAGTATTCTTGTCACGAAAGATATAGAATTTGGGAATATCATAAGATTTCCCGTAAAGCTGCATGAAGGAGTTATGGTTTTAAGATTACCTTCTTTTTTCACAGCTTACCAAATTAATGATGTTTTAAAGGATTTCTTAAAATCTGTTGATATTAAATTACTAGATAAAACAATTGCGATTATTAAATTAGGCAGATATAGAATTAGGAAGGCTTAATAATTTTGCAAAATGGATAAAAAACAACAAAGATGAAATTCAATCTTGATAAATTTTTAATAGCATGCGGCTTTATTGGGCCAGCTATATTTTTCTTTACAATATATTTTTTATTTGCCTTGATATATCCTGGATACGACATTTCAAACCAGACAATCAGCGAGCTCGGGGGTGCAAACAGCCCTGTAAAAACCCTGACAAATGTTTTCGGATTCAGCCTGTTCGGAATTTTTATTATGCTTTTTGCAATTGGAATTTTTAAGTCAAAAGAAATTAATGTTCTCGGAAAAATCAGCTCATTTTTTTTCTTTATAACAGGAATTTTAATGTATCTTGTTGGGATTTTTCATAGCAAATCAGATTATTCTATTATGGCAACTTTGCATAATATTGTGGCTAATTATCAATTTCCAATACTTGCAATAGGCCTTGTATTGTTTGCTTTTAGTGTTGTAAATAATAAAAAGTTGAAATGGCTAACTCCTGTAATATTGCTTCTTGGAATTGTTACTTTGATTTTAGCTTATATTTTTTTCTTTACACCTCCTGGCTTGGAAAGTAGAGGAATTTGGCAAAGAGTAGCAATTGGTCTGCCCTATTTAATAATGATAATAATTGCAATTGGATTATATAAGTGTGAAGTAAATCCGCAATCTTAACATAAAAAATTACTCACTCCTATCGTCGTGCATTTTATTATTAATAATTATATCAAATCTGCGAATGAAATGAGCAGTTACGGTAAAGGACATTAATATTTTCCAGAAAATGCAATCCATAAACAAATATTATTAAACTAATAATTACATTTTATCATCGATAAGGGGCGTCTAACTTAATGTGTTTTTATCAGCATTCAATTTTTAGTTTTATTTGATAATTAAGGTAAATGTTTATCTGGGGGAAATTGTTTTATCTTGCAACTTTATGCTCTTTTGTTAAACCCCTTGCGATAATAATGTTGAAGGAATTAAACTATGAAATGTTAAGTTATGAACTTAACTTAATAATAAGGGAAGATTTAAGAATTAGTTTTCATTGTAAATTTCAGCAGGAGGATGGAAAATGAATAAATCAATGATGGGTTGGGGCGCTGTTATTGTCGGCATTTTAATCATTTTATCAGAAGTATTGACTTGGCCTTCATGGACTTCATATCTATGGGGTATTTTGGTGCTTCTTTGGGGACTTATGTCCTTTAAGTAATGGAAATTTATAGTTTCTCTGCAACACAACAAACTTTATAAGGATAAAAACCACTTTCATATTCTAATTCATAGAATTGAATGGAGGTAAAAAAAATGAAGACTTGGGGAACAATAAACAGAATTCTTCTTGGATTATTAATGCTAGTTTCTGGTTTGCTTAAGCTTTTTGTAGTCGGAGCAGATGGAGTAAGCGGGATGTTATCTGGAATAGTTCTTTTCTCTTGGGCGCCTTTTTTCTGGGCGTGGCTGCTTATGCTTGGAGAGATAATCTCCGGGGCAGCTATACTTGCAAATTACAAACTTAAGTATTTCGCAATTATACCCATAATCGTGCTTGTTATAGCAACATTATTCATGGGGATTAATTTGGCTAACCTCGGACAAACATCATGGAGCGTTGTTTTGCTGCATTTAGTTGCAATATCCAACTACGTCCTTCTGGCCCAATACGGAGCAAAGAAAGAAAAATAAATTTTTATTTTTGACTTTTAATTTTTAAAAAGCCAGTCGCTTCGCAAAATATTGTATTGAATTAACCTAAAAACGTTTCTATAAACAGGCGATAGTTCCTATTTTCTTTGTCAAATTAAAATTTTATTGGCTGAACATATCTTAAGCAGAATTGTCGGTTTAATTAGTAAAAAATTATATTAACCTTTCTAAAATATATTTATAAGCGTAAAATAAACCCTCAATCTCAGCATAAAAAATTACTCACTCCTATCGTCGTGCATTTTATTATTAATAATTATAGCAAATCTGCGAATGAAATGAGCAGGCAATTATCTTTATTGTTTTAAGATTATTAAAGGAATTAAACTGCAGGATGTTAAGTTAGAAACTTGACTTAACAATAAGTCAATATTTGTAAAGCATCTTAAATGGATTCCAACGACTTCAGATTCGCAGGGTTTAAATAAAGAGTTTATCATCAGAATTAATGGCAAAAAAGATACTCGTAATTATGGGTCATCCATCAAAGAATAGTTTTAGCAGAGCGCTTGCTGATTATTACATTGAAGGAGCCGGGAAAAACTTTGAGGTTAAGTCAATTTTTCTTTCAGATATAAAATTCAATCCTATTTTAATTGACGGATACAGCGAAAAGCAAAAGCTTGAGCCGGATTTGATTGATGCTCAAGAAAAAATAAAATGGGCTGAACACATCCTTATAATATACCCTATATGGTGGACCGCCCCTCCTGCAATATTAAAGGGTTTTATTGAAAGAGTTTTTTTGCCGGGATTTGCATTCAGATATGAAAAAGGCGGAAAAGTAAACAAACTTTTAAATGGGAAAACAGCCTCGTTGATAATGACCACTGGTGGAAGAAGATTATGGTACTTTTTATTTGGCTGGATTATGAATAAGCCAATGTCAATAGGAACTTTAGGATTTTGCGGAATAAAAACAAAAAAGCAGTTATTTATTTCCGAGGTGAGGAAAGTCGAATATGAAAGAGCAAACAGGATTTTTAGAAATCTCAGGAGACTTGGAGAGAAGGGATTTTGAGGGATTTTAAATTTTAGTTGGAAAGGTATTTAAATAAAATTTGCGCTCCTAATCTATCGGGTCCGTAGGCTAATGGCAAACTGAGTGGCTCCAGCGAACGAGTTCGCGAGCGGAAATTTTCCACTCGATATCGAGCGAGATCGTGAGTACCCACTATTTGAGAGTTCGATCCTCTCCGGGCCCATGTTTTGAAAAATAAAAAAACGAAATTAGCTCCTGAAAGAAAATTCAAAGAATTGATTAAAAGATTTGAGAAATATTTTTTGGCATGGTTCATTATTCTTTTGATTTTAGTAGCAATAAACTTAATAATAAAAGGAGTTGATATAATCTTCTCTCTTTTAGCATTTTGGGCGATATTGGGAATTATTTTAATTTATCCTTATATTGTGCTTAGGGGTTTTTTAGCTTTAAAATATGGGGTTATGATAATGAGATTTAATCCGCAAGGCATTGAAGGAAAGGTAATTGTAAGGATTATAGGATTATTTATTATTCTTATCTCAACTTATGTAATTGTTCAATTAATTAAGTTGGCTATTTTTTGGATATAACCACTTTATTCTATAAATGAAAAATAAGGGGCATCTCGTTAAAAATTTCGAGCCCATCTCCAACATTAACTTTAAATAATCCTCTTTTCAGATTCTTTAATGAGATTCAACAAAACACTTGGCCTGATGGCAATACTTGCTGGAATGTACGCAGGACCAGCCGGAACTTTAATGGGAAATGCCTTGGACACATCATATAATGTCCAAAACCCAAACAATAGCAATACTATGCTCTTGGGAACCGTGGGATATTGCCTAACGATTAGCACAGTACTGCTTGCCATAAAATACAGAAAAGACCTTTTTGATGATGAAAAGATTTGATACTTTTACAGAACATAAAAGCTTATAAAGTTAAAAAAAATTCAATCTAAATGGAAGACGACATGTTTAATTCAATGGTGGGGGGGTTAGCAGGAATTGTTTTAGGTATGAGTTTAACGGCAATAGCAGTATTGTCAAGTTCTCCAAATATTGAAAAAGCAAGAGTTTTTGAAAGAGGGAATCAATCAATAATTCGCTTGTACAGCATTGGTGCTGACGGAATTTTAGTTAGAGAATCCACATCCGCTAATTATGTTCCGTTGAATGAATATTTAAAGCCCATAAATGACCCTTCAGAAAAAAAGATAGAAGAGGAAAGAATCAAACAAACAGTCAGATGGTATTATGAGTAAAATTTAACTATTAACAACCGGATTAATTTTTATCAAATTATTCAACTCTTTAGTTTATCTTTATATCAATATGGCCAAACTTGTTCATATTAATCCGGCTTAAAAAATTGTTTTCTCATTAATCTGTTTTGTTGGCAAAACTCATCAATTAACAAAATAATATTAAAATCATCTCACTTACCTATTCCAAGGCTCCTTGTATTCCCTACCCAAAGCATGATAAATATCTTCCTCTGTTCTTCCTGCAATATATCTTTTTGTTTTCCTGTCAAACAAGCCATACTGATTTAACTTAAAACCCTTTTTTCTTGCAACAACTCTCAATCCAATTGCAGAACCAAATTTGCTTGAGTAAGCAAGCAAGGTTGCCCCAAAACTTTCTGGAGTTGTAAAATAAAGCTCGACTTTAACTTTTTGAATTCTAAAAGAGGCTTTTTTCCCCCCACCCTGCAAAAATCTTCCCTTAGTTTTTAAAAAGGAAATTATTTTTTCCTTGTCTTTTGGGACTAAAACAACATCAATATCAACAGGAGTTTTTGATTTTCTCCTTACGCTTCCGGCAATTTCAATTTTTCTGCAAAATGGTTTCAGCCAAGAAACAATTTTTATAGATAGGTGAATTACATGTCCAGGAGAACCGGTAGAATGAATCTTGCCCTTTTTTAAAACTAAGCGTCGTTTCATAAAACATCCCTTTAGTAAAAAACAATTCAAGCTTTTAAGTCTTATCAGGGAGTCCAAAATGCCTGCGTAACAGCTCGTTGACTTAATGATATCTTAAACTAGTCTTGATTATATTAACTTCGCTTAAAAATTGTTTCTTCATTAATTCTTCTTGGATTAACTTTAACTAGCGGGTTTCAACTTGCTAATACCAACCCCGCTATCTTACTTAATCTCACTTAAAAATATTTCCCAATTAATGCTGTTTTCGTGCAGAGCTCATCAATTAACAAAATAATATTTAAATAGTTAGTTAAATTTTCTCAAAAATGACGAATGAAACACTATCCAAGGAGCAAGAAGAGGAACTTAAAGCCAAAACCAGAAAAATCAGCATAAAGGACGGCTCTGCATTCGGGATTATGGACGGGATGGGATTGAGATATATCACTCCTTACGCGCTTAGACTTGGGGCGAATAATGCGCAAATCGGATTTTTAACTTCAATTCCGAGCCTCATAGGCAATTTTTTGCAGATGTTTGCCTCGAAAGCAATGAATAAATACTCAAGAAAAAAAATAATTTTATTCGGAGTCTTTTTCCAGGCATTAATGTGGCTGCCACTTATTTTAATAGGCTACATGTTTTTTTACAGGGACCTTAATCAGTCGACAAGCTCAAATTTAGTTGTGATAATCTATTCTTTAATCGTTATATTCGGAGCCTTCCTTGCTCCGACATGGAATTCTCTAATGAGAGATGTTGTCACAAAAAATACCGGGGCTTATTTTGGCAGAAGAAACAGAATTGTCGGCGCATTTGTGCTTGTATCTCTGCTTATCGGAAGCTTCATTCTAGATTACTTCAAAAAAACAAATGTCTTTATTGGGTTTTTAATAATTTTCGTGATTGCGTTTTTTGCAAGAACAATATCCTGGCTTTTCCTAAAAAAACACTACGAGCCTGAGCTTAAACTGCAAAAAGGATATTTTTTCAGCTTTAAGCAGTTCGTTTCAAAAATTCCGCAGAGCAATTTCGGGAAATTTGCTTTATTTGTGGCTTTAATGATGTTAGCAACCTCAATAGCCGCGCCATTTTTCTCTGTTTATATGCTTAAAGAACTGCGCTTTAATTACGTCACTTGGATGCTTGTCACCATTGCCAGCTCAATTACATCAATAATATTCATGCCCTTATGGGGGAAAGTTGCGGACAAATACGGAAACTTAAGCGTAATCCGCGTTTCCAGCGCATTCATTCCCTTTGTGGCTCTTTTGTGGATGGCGTCGCCGCTAATAATGCGAATAAATCCAATTATCTTAATAATTTACCTATTACTCATAGAATGCATGTCTGGAATAGTCTGGGCGGGATTTAATCTGTCAGTTGCCAATTTTGTTTTTGATGCAGTTACCAGAGAAAGGTTTCCGCTTTGCATTGCATACTCAAATTTTCTTAATGGATTGGGAATCTTTATCGGAGCAACAATTGGGGGAGTAATCTCATCACTGAATTTTTCTTTTGGCTGGATAAGCCCCCTAATATTTATATTCATTCTAAGCGGCGTTGCAAGAACAATGGTTTATGTGTTGATGATCCCGGGAATAAAAGAAGTCAGAAGAGTTGAAATTGGAAACGACAGCAACATAGGCAGGGAAATAAGAACTAGTTTTAAGAGAGAGATTAAAGAAAAGGTTATTGAATTATCCTCAAAACTTACAAAACCTTGGTCCGGGTAGCAACAAACCAGCTGCAGACTCACATTCAAATTTTAAAAACTTTTAAAAAACACAAATTCCTTAATGTAATATGGGAATAGAGGCGATTACTAGTTTATACAATTCATTAATTGAATCAGCTCCTGTATGGACACAAAAGTCAATAAATCTTTTTTTGTTAATAATTCTCGTTGTGGTTTATTCTATTTTCATATGGAAGCTCTACAGATTTGTTTCGAGAAAGAACATAATAGACCTTAATCTAAATCAGTATAACACCTCGGAACATCCTTTCTTCTCTAAATTATGGGCAGGAATTCTTTACGTCTTAGAGTACATAATAATCATGCCCTTGCTTATTTTCTTCTGGTTGGTAGTATTCGGGGTATTTCTCTTATTGCTAACAGATAACATAGAAATTAGAAATATCATCGTCATTTCTGCGACAATGGTTGGTGCAATAAGGGTCATAGCCTTCATTCCAAATTATGGAAAAGAATTGTCAAAGGATTTGGCTAAATTAATTCCATTCACATTGCTGGCAATAGCCATGATAACTGCGGGATTCTTCAATTTCGAAAGAGTGCTAATACATCTTAATGAAATACCGGGGTTCTTTGAAGAAATTATCATTTATTTGCTATTCATTGTTGCTCTTGAAATACTTATGAGGTTTATAGGTTTCTTATTTGGATGGGGTGACGACGATAAAGATGGTGAATGAGGTGTTCATCCAATTAAGTCTGGTTCTTCTAGTTGTCCTTGGAGTTTCTTTAATAATGAGGCTGCTTAAACAGCCCCTTATAATTGGATATATTATTTCTGGAATACTTATAGGACCAGTTTTTTTAAATGTTATTCCAAAAACCGATACTCTATCCACCTTTTCAGAAATGGGAATTGCATTTCTTCTTTTCATAGTTGGATTACATTTAAGTCCGAAAGTAATAAAAGAAGTTGGAAAGATATCTCTAATTACCGGAATAGGCCAAGTAGTCTTCACATCCGGAATAGGGTATCTTCTAGGTATAGCCCTAGGATTTGACTCAATTACTTCTATATATATCGCAGTGGCACTTACATTCTCCTCTACAATTATAATTATGAAGCTCCTTTCAGATAAAGATGCCTTAGACAAATTATATGGAAAGATTTCTATTGGATTTTTATTAGTTCAGGACCTTATAGCCATAATAATTCTTATAATCGTTTCATCTTTTTCAAATTCTGGAGGAGTCGCCAGTTCTGCTTTGATAATTCTCGGCAAAGGAGCATTAATTCTTGGGATATTGTTCCCACTATGTTATTATTTACTGCCTAAACTAGGTCCTTTCTTCGCACGGTCCCAAGAACTTTTATTTGTATTCGCAATCTCATGGGGGCTGGGATTAGCTGCGTTGTTTTTATATTTGGGGCTGAGCATTGAGGTTGGGGCATTAGTTGCTGGTGTATTGCTTTCAGTTTCCCCGTATGGATACGAAGTGAGCTCTAAGTTAAAATCATTAAGGGACTTTTTCATAATCTCTTTTTTCGTGCTTCTTGGCTCTCAAATGATCTTTACAGATATAAGTCTCCTTATAATTCCAGCGATAATTCTTTCTTTGTTCATACTTGTCGGAAACCCTTTGATAGTCATGATACTTATGGGGCTCTTTGGTTATGGCAGGAACACCGGATTCATGGCGGGACTGACTGTAGCCCAAATAAGTGAATTTTCTTTAATCCTTGTTGCCCTTGGAGTTCAAGTTGGACACGTCTCATCAGAGATACTTTCATTTGTTACAATAATTGGTCTTATAACAATAGCTGGATCAACATACATGATAATCTATTCAGATAAGATATATTCTGCCATATCCCAATATCTTAAAATATTTGAAAAAAAGAAAATAAAAGAAAAAATTGGGATAAAAGATGATTATGAATATGTTCTTTTGGGAGAAAATAGGATAGGATTTTCAATAATGAAAAAATTCATCGAAAGCAAAAAAAAATATTTAGTAATTGATTTTAATCCAGAAAGGGTTAGAAAATTGCAGAAAAAGGGCACAAGATGCATATATGGGGATGTTTCAAACTCAGAAATAATTAATGAACTCAGACTTGACAAAGCGAAACTTATGGTTTCTACAGTTCCAGAAATGGAAGTTAACCTTATGATAATAAACAAAGTTAAGCAGAAAAATAAGAATACTATAATAATTGTGACTGGAAGACAAATTTCGGATGCATTTGAATTATATAAGGCTGGAGCCGATTATGTAATCATGCCCCACTTCCTTGGAGGAGAGTATACTTCTGAGATTATAGAAAGGGCCGGAGACAACAAAGCGGAATACGAAATTGAGAAGACAAAACACATTGCCGACTTAAAAGAGAGATTAAAGGAAGGTCAAGAACACCCCCGCATAGAAAAAGGATAAGACCCTATGAAAATACTCTGGAAAAGTAAATAAAACCGCAATCCTTAGTTTTATAATGAAATATAATGGACTAGGAAAAAAAGAAGTTGATAAAAATAGAAAAAAGTATGGTTATAATGAAATAAGGGATATAAAAAAAATATCTGTCCTAAAAATAATTTTAAGGCAGGTCAGAAGCAACCTTATATTATATCTTCTTATAGCCGCAACAGTGATTTCGTTTTTTGTCGGAGAAGCCTTAACCGCTTACGTAATTATAGCGGTTATTCTTTTGGTTGTGACAATAGGTTTCTTCCAGGAGTACAAGGCTGAAAAAGCCATTAATGCCTTAAAAGAAATGATTGTTCCCATATCTATTGTAATAAGGAACGGAAAAGAAGAGGAAATTTCATCCAAAGAGATAGTGCCTGGAGATACAATAATTTTGAGAAACGGAGAAAAGATTCCGGCAGACTGCATAATCTTGGAAGAAAGAGATTTGATGCTTAATGAATCTATCCTCACAGGTGAATCAAGAGAGGTCAAAAAATTTGCAGTGAGATCTGAAGAAATTTATGAAGACAAAAACACAATATTTGCAGGTTCTTTTATTACTAATGGAAAGTGTATCGCTAAAGTAATAAGAATAGGCATGGAAACAAAGTTCGGAAAAATTGCTGGATTGATATCTACTGCCGAAAAAGAACTTCTTCTCCAGAAAAAAGTTAATAAAATTTCAAAAACTATGGCAATAGTTGGGATAATTATTTCAATAATCACTGGAGCAATAATTCTTATTCAAACCCAGGACCAAAGCTCTGAACATCTTGTTGGAATTCTTATATTAGTTATTGCGATAACCGTTTCTTCATTTCCCGAGGGCTTTCCAGTGGTTTTGATAACCGCTCTTTCACTTGGGGCGTACAGAATGGCAAAGAAAAACGCAATAGTCAACAGGATGTCAATAATAGAAACTTTGGGAGAAACAACAGTCATATGCTCCGATAAAACCGGGACAATCACAAAGGGGGAGATGACGGTTAGAAAAATATATTCAAATCACGAAAACTATTCTGTATCCGGCGTTGGTTATGGAGGGCGCGGAGATTTTACTCAAGACGGCAAAAAAATAGAGATAGGCAGAGAGGCCCTATTAAATAAAATATTTAGAACTGCCGTCCTTTGCAATGATGCAAGAATAATAAGGAAAGGGGAAGATAAGATATATTATATAAATGGCTCTCCAACTGAAGCCGCCTTGCTTATAATGTCTGCAAAGGCTAATGTTTTCTCAGAGGATATAAGTCATGATGTATTGGAAGAGATTCCTTTCAGTTCAGAAAGAAAAATGATGTCTGTTTTGTGCAAGGAAAAAAATGAAAAAACACTTCATGCAAAAGGAGCTCTTCAAGTTCTTATGGATAAATGCTCTTTTATTGAAAGAGTGGATGGGATATTCAGGATTACGGAAAGGGACAAGAAAAGAATATTAAAATTCGAAGAGGATATGACTTCGAAAACACTTAGAGTTGTTGCGTTGGCTTATAAAAAATCTAAAGAGGACAAAAAAGACGGACTTGAAAAAAATCTTATTTTTTTGGGGATGGTGGCCATGGAAGATCCTCCCAGGGAAGAAATTACCGAAGCATTATTGCTATGCAAAAAAGCTGGAATAACTGTTAAAATGATAACTGGAGATGATAAGAAAACGGCCATTGCAATAGCAAAAGAAATCGGTCTTTCTAAAGGAGAGGTAGTTGAGGGTTTTGAGTTGGACAAGATGTCTGATAAAGATTTGGTAAAAATAGTCCGTGGTGCAGTAATATTTGCTAGAGTAAGACCGGAACATAAGCTTAGGATAGTAAAGGCGCTTAAAGAAAATGGCGAAATAGTCACTATGACTGGGGATGGCGTTAATGACGCTCCAGCATTGAAAGAGGCTCATATAGGCGTAGCGATGGGAAAGAATGGAACTGATGTATCGAGGTCTGTAGCCGACCTTACACTAAAAGATGATAACTTTGCGACAATTGTTGATGCAATAAAAGAAGGAAGAACTATATTTAACAATGCCAGAAAATTTGTGAGTTATCAATTGTCTTGTAATTATGCCGAACTAGCAATACTCTTGGTGGGAGTTGTGCTTGCCCCTATTTTGGGATGGCCAGTTCCACTACTGTTGGCCCTGCATATATTATTTATGAATCTCGTTACAGATGACCTTCCGGCAATAACCATTGGATTCAATTCCTCATCTAAGGATATAATGGAAGAAAAACCGAGAAAAAAATCAGAACTAATAACTAAAAATTTTATAAAAATTATAGCCTTCAATGGCGCGTTGATGGCAATATTCACTCTTTTAACATTTTATATTACTTATAATTTAATGGGGGAAAATGTATCTTATGCAAGAACTTCTGCTCTTGCTGCATTAATAGGACTTGAGATAGCCGGGGCATTTAACTTTAGGAGCTTCAGAAAAGGGGTTTTGAATAGGTCTCCCTTTGTGAATAAGTTCCTCGTATATGCCACAATCATATCCTTCATTGCAACAATTGCGATATTCTATACTCCACTCAATGTGGCGTTTGAAACGTCTCCTCTTCACCTAAATAACTGGCTCGTGGCAATAGGGGTCTCTTTAGTGCTAATAGTTATTTTTGATGCTATGAAATACTATAACCAAAGAAAAAAGTTCTGGGATTATGAACAGTAATTCTCACAAAAAGCTTTTTAGGCATCATGATTGCCTCTTCCAGAGATATTAGAATAAAATACTATAAAAAGTTTTTTAACGGTTGATCAATTGCTCAATTTTCGCCTTTTTTTCCACAATGGCGTTAGTCCTGCCCTTTCTGTCATCTATTTTGATAACAGAATAGTATCTGCTCGAACTAGCCCCCATAAAGTTATGGCATCCAATAATAATCTCCCAAACATCTCTCGGATTTCCTTCAATTATTGTGGCCATAGAATTAGTTTCGTATCCCATTCCTTTCCTTCTGCATTCCTCGCCAATATACTTCACAACTTCCGCAACATATTTGCTGACGCTCTCTCCTTTATCTGTTGGAAATATCGACAACTCTGCAAGCATGATTTATTAAATAGGCGGAGGTATATAAAACTAAATGTTAAGTAAACCTTAATACTTAACATACAAGTCCGCAGGATAAGCTTTAATTCCATGACTATATCTCTCCTCATTAAACCAATTAATCCAACCCTCTA
>JACOYJ010000049.1 GCA_016181885.1 Candidatus Pacearchaeota archaeon
AATATTATTTTAAGGGAACTAAAAGAAGAAATTAATGCTAATGGTAAGATAATAAAAACATCTTATCCTTATATTGTTAATGATGAAGAGGCTAGGTGGATTATTGTTCCTTTCATTATTAAAATACTCGGCAATCGGCTTAAAATTAACAAAAATGAGCATAGCGAAGTAAAGTGGGTCTCTGCAAAAGAGTTAGAAAAATTTAAAGATTTAAGAAAAGATGCAAGAGAACTAAAAGTAAGGAGAATATTATAAAATGGAATTAAGAAAAATACATTATGTTGGAATGGTGCTTGGGCTTTTAATCATTGGACTGTCATTTTTGATTTACGGGAGGGAAGGCTTCTTTTTTGTAATTGGATTGGGAATTATTATCGGGATTTCGCCTTTCATGTTCACTTTTATAGGGGAAGCGAGGATAAATCAGCAGAAAGAAGAAATGTTTCTCGAATTCGCGAGAAATCTTGTTGAAAGCGTCAAGACCGGGACGCCAATCAGCAAAAGCATTGTTAACATGAGGGACAAGCCGTATGGAGTTTTAAGCGTTCATGTAAGAAAGCTGGCAAACCAGATTTCTTTGGGAATTCCCCTGAACGAAGCCCTGAAAGTTTTTGCAAGAGATGTTGAGAGCAAATCTATCTCAAGAGTTCTCACATTAATAGGCCAGGCAGAAAGGGCTGGAGGAGACATCGGTGAAATTCTTGAGAATGTTGCTGGGGCTGTCAGCATGTCTGATAAATTAAAGAAAGAAAGAAAATCCGCAATATCCTCTTTAGTCGTGCAGGGATATATCATTTTTTTTGTTTTTATGATAATCATCTTAATAATGCAGTTCAAAATAATCCCCATGCTCTCTGGAATCGCTGAAGTAAGCGAGATTGGAATTGCCGGGATTCAAGCCGGATCTTCGACGGGAGCTGAAGAAATCTCAAGCTCGTTTTTATATCTTTTAGTCATACAGGGATTTTTCAGCGGGTTGGTTATAGGGAAACTGGCAGAAGGAAGCGTCAAAGCCGGAATAAAACATTCTTTTTCATTGGTGCTTTTGTCTTTCATGATTTCAGCAATTGCTGGATTCTTGTTTGGTTAGAAAGCGCAATAATCTTTAAAAGGGATCATTTCTTAACTTATTGATGGGTTTGATACATTTTGCCGGTTTTGGAAAAATTGCCAACGCTGGTTTAGGGGATGAAGCTGATGGAAAAGTCCATGATGCAATTGAAGCGCTTCCAAGAAACTGTTTTTATTGGCTTGGCGGAGATAATCCAACATCAATATGTCCTTACGCCGGGTTTAAGGGCGGGAGAATAGTTATAGATGTTAAAGACGACAATTCATTTAACCTTAACGGCGGAAGACCCGCAATAGGAATTAATATTCCTCATGGGGCTGATGTAAATAATCTTGAATGCAACAAAGAAAGAACAATATTCTCTTATCAAGGCAATGTCTATGAAGTCAGGCATTTGACTTCTCCTTTTTATGGAAAGAAATTTTAAGTTAGCTGTATGACCTCAAATTAATAAATACTTATTGCTTGAAATTTACATGGAAGATATTGAAAAGAAAATTAAGTCTTTGAGTAAAGGAGACCGGATTTACCTTCATCCTAGAAGTAAAAAAGAATTAGCGCATTTTGGGAAATATCAAGGAAATAGGTATAGTGAATCTTTGAAAGAGGATGGAATTTTGCTTGCTTTAGCCCTTTCATTCAGCTATGAAAAATTGTTTGGAACTAATCTCTGGATTCCGGACAGAAGTCTTGCTCGCATTACGCTTATCTATCCGATTTCTTATATTAGAAAAGAAAAAATTTTGTTATACGTTGGTGAGGACATAGGTGAAGGCATGAGAAAGAATGATAATTATTACAACTATAGCTTGGTCAGCGAGATTATGAAGCAATAAAACTTTTTGGGATATCAGATAGCTTTTTATAATTCTGTTTTCTTGTTAAAATATGAAAGGAAAAAGAGGCTCTCATGTGGGAGTTATTGCATCATTTACAATATTTATTATGTTCCTTATTGGACTCTACTTTTCGATTCAGCCTCTTCTAAAAGACCAAAAAGACAAGGACTTGCTTCTTGACAAGCTTAAAGATAGACTTTTTGATGAAATGTCAAACAACTTAACCGTCGCTGTGATATCAACAAGCTCTGGAACATGCTTAAAACTCAGCAATTCTGACGTCGATGTCTCTGGAGCAAGGGCAATAGTTAAAGACGATGGAGGAACAGAAATAATTTCCGGATATGACGGAAGCAATTTAATCATACAAGCTGGAAGCCAGACAGCGCTTTGGGTTTATTATGCCCAAGAATTTCAGGTCAATTCTGGAGTCGACACTTCTTGTGTTTCTCCAGCGATAAAATCAGTCAGGCAGACTTACGAGATTTTTGAAAAAAAAGTCGCAGATGCTGTAAACAACTACGCGCAGATAAAAGCCTCAATGAATTTGCAGAAATTTAGTGATTTGGGATACTCTTTCGAATATAACAACGGAACAAGTGTCAGCGTTGGAAATCCTCCGAGCTCCGGGCAAATTTATGCGGAAGAAATTCCAATTCAATATATAAATGGCAAGGCAAATTCGCTTTCCGGAAAATTAACAATAAAAGCATGGTAAAAGAAAAATTTTTTGGCATATTTCCTGCAGATAGAACTGGCTGGATAAGAGTGGTCGAAGCTTTTGTTGCAGTACTTCTTATAACAGGAGTTCTTTTGGTTTTGTTCGGCGGGGGAAAAGTAAAAAGAGACGACCCTTCTTCAAAAGTTTATGAAGTTGAGACTGCAATCTTAAGGGATATCCAGCTAAATGACAGCTTGAGAAATTTAATTCTGGCTATTGCTCCTCCGTTGGAATCCAGTGATGCTTCTTTTCCACAGCAAGTTTCAGCCAAAATAAATTCAGATAAGCCGGCCTATATCGATTGTGTTTCAAAAATATGCACTTTAGACGACGACTGCCTTTTAAACCAAGCGCCTGAAGAAGATTTGTATGCGAGATCTGTCGCAATAACTTCCACTCCGCCAAACTATAAGCAGCTGAAATTATTTTGCTGGATGAGATGACTTAGACAGAATTTTAACATTTGAGCTTAATTCATATGCAAAAACCGCCTCTTGATTATAATAAGATAAAGTATAGCTCATTATTCTTTCAAGCTCTTTGCTGTCGCAATGAATTCTTACTGGAATCATCTCTTCAATGAATATTTTTCCGTCTGGGCTAATCCAATGGCCTTTTGCAGTTCTCAGAATTGTTATCCCTCCGACGATGCTTCTAATTGCTTCGTCCCACTTTTTGTGATAATCAGTAGGATATTCTTCGCCTTCGTTAGAAAATCTTGGAACAAGAATTTCCCAGAGCGTTTTTGTCATCTAAAAACAGCTAGAGAAGAGTTAATAAATACTGCGGTTTTTGATTATTTATGAAATTCAAATTCCTTCCACACACTGCCGACGTTAAATTCCAGGCATATGGAAAAACCCTTGAAGAAGTTTTTGAAAATTCTGTGCTTGCCCTAATTAATAGAATATGTAGCGATAAAATAGAAAGCAGAGAGAAAATAAAATTTAAGGTTAAAGGAAGAGATTTAGAAGCCTTAATGTATAATTTCCTTGAAGAGTTCCTTTATTTGGTTGATGCCAAGCAATTTCTCGCTTCAGAAGTCAAGGTAAAAATAAAAAACAAAAAAGAACTCGAGGCTGAAATTTTGGGCGATAGTTCTGAAGAGTATGCTTTGGAAATGCACATAAAAGCAATTACATACAATGAGATGTTCGTTAAGGAAATTAGCGGAAAATGGGTTGCGCAGGTTGTTCTGGATGTTTAAGGATTTATTGGAAAAAGAGTTTTGAGAATGGATTAATGTATAAATAATTTTTAGAGCGGGATTAATAAGTAAATTTTATTTAAAGTTTGGTTGATATAATCCAGACTAGCACGAACTAATATAAAACTAAATCTTTTTATGAGAAGTTAATATAAATAAGTTAACCTTATGTGAAAATAAGCAAATTAAGATTAGCAAGATAAACAAAGAGAATTCAAACTATTATCATATTAATTCCGCGAAGCTTTGCTGAGCGGTCAAATTTGGGCTGGGCGGGTGGGAGTAAGCTAAAACGCTACTTTCTCACAACAACAATATATAAAAAACACAGATTTCTTGAAAATTTACGGGATAAAGATTTTCCTCGGAGGCCGAGGTTATTGGGAAGCGAGAAAAGTTAATAGCAATAACGACTTCACAATGGCCGAGTAGAAAAAAAATCGCTCCAGGGGTTCTAAAGACCGTAGGTCTTTAAATGAAAATAACTGTGCAGATAAAATTCGGCTCGGAAAGACAGAGAATTGTTCGTTTTGGAAACTTTAGATATTTAGTTTATATTTGCTCTTTAAAAGAAGATGATAAATCCATGGATGAGTTTAATGCTGTTATGTCTAAGGAATTAATAGTTCCTCCAGGAAGAATACACTATAAGGGCAAGCAGGGGGATTTGTATGTTTTTGATGTTGATTGAAAATGGAGTATAATGCTAAAACTGGAAAAGAATTAATGCGAAAATATCTTGGCAATGAACCGAAATTAGCAAAGAGACTTGAACATAGTGTGGCAGTTGGAGACTTTTCCTTTAAAGTATCAAGAAGAATAGCACAAAAAAATCCTGAACTAAGTATTGGTGTTGGTCTATGTGAATTTTTAGGATATTGTCACGATATTGGCTATTCTATGGCTGACGGAAAACACGAAGTACACACGATAGAGATTCTAATAAAAGAAGGAATTGACATCAAAATAGCAAGAAAAGCAATGCACGGACAATTAGCAGAGCAGTTTGGAGAAAGAGAGAGAAATGTTGAAAAGTATCTTCCTATAGGAATCGAGGGAATAATCTTAACTTATTGTGATATGAGTGTGAGGACTGGAGAGCCGATTACAATAAGAGAAAGGGCAAAGGAAATTATTGAAAGAGTAAGAGCAATTCCCACTATGCCCGAACAATTAAAAAAAGATATTGAAGATAATATGCATAAAGCTCTGCCAAGATTTGAAAGATACGAACAAATAGTTCTTTCCTTGGCAGGAGTTAAATCCGCAAGCGAATTCTAAGATAAATTCTTTGTAAAGTAAACCAGCAATATTAGCATAAAAAATTACTCACTCCTATCGTCGTGTATTTTATTATTAACGATTATATCAAATCTGCGAATGAAATGAGCAGTTAATTATATTTATTCTATATAAATTATTTAATTAATTAAACCATAAAATGTTAAGTTAGTAAGTTGGCTTAACATTCTCCAAAGTTATTTAAATTGCACTTCTCTTTTTTAATCATGATGCAATTAAAAAAAGTTTCGGAAAACATTTATGAAATTCCCAAAGAAGGGAAGATGAATGTTCCCGGAAGGATTTTTGCAAGTGAGAAACTTCTTTCTAAAATTAAGGAAGACAAAACTTTAGAGCAAGTTAAAAATATGGCAATGCTTCCTAAAGTTGAGAAGTATTCCATTGCTTTGCCAGACGCCCACCAGGGATATGGAAGCTGCATTGGGGGAGTTTTAGCCAGCGACGCTAAAGAAGGCATTGTAAGCCCGGGACTTATTGGTTTTGATATTAATTGTTCTGTCAGACTTTTAAGAACAAACCTAAAAAAAGAAGATATCTTAAAAAAGCAAAAAGAAGTTGTCGAGGCTTTGTATAGAAAAATTCCTTCTGGTGTTGGACGAGGAAGCAAGTTTAACATGACAAAAGATGAATTAAAAAGAATTATGAAGGGTGGAGCTAAGTATCTTGTCGAGAAAGGATATGGTGAGAAAGGCGATTACTTGCACACTGAAGAAGAAGGATGCCTGCAAGAAGCTGATCATGAAAAAGTTTCTGACAGGGCAATGAAGAGAGGTATAGGTCAGTTGGGAACTTTAGGTTCAGGAAACCATTTTGTTGAAGTGCAGTATGTAGATGAAATATTTGACAAAAAGATAGCAGAAGCCTTTGGACTTACCAAAAACCAAGCAGTCATAATGGTTCATTGCGGCTCGAGAGGACTAGGACACCAAGTTGCAAGTGATTATATGAAAGCAATGGAAGATAAGTATGGAATTGAAAACTTGCCTGATAGAGAACTTATTAATGCACCGATAAAAAGCAAACTGGGGCAGGATTATCTTAAAGCCATGGCTTGCGCTGCAAACTTTGCATTCGCTAATAAACAGCTTATTACACACTGGATCAGAGAAGAGATGAAGTATTTATTTCCTAATTCTAAGGTTGAAGTTATTTATGATATTTGCCATAATATTGCAAAGTTTGAAAAACATAATACTGATGGTAAGGAAAGGGAATTTTTAGTCATGAGAAAAGGCGCAACAAGAAGCTTTGGAAAAGGAAGAAAAGAAATTCCAGCTTCTTACAGAAAAATAGGGCAGCCAATAATTATTCCGGGAAGCATGGGAACAGCATCTTATGTTCTTGTTGGAATGAAAAAAGCAGAAGAGCTGACATTTGCTTCAACAGCGCATGGAGCAGGAAGAGTCATGAGCAGGCATGCGGCAATAAAAGCAAAAACAGGAGAAAAAGTAAAAGAAGACTTGGCTAGCAAGGGTATATTAGTCAAGTCAGGAAGCATGAAAGGGCTTGCTGAAGAAATGCCTGAAGCCTACAAGGATATTGATGAAGTTGTAAGAGTTTCCCATGAATTGGGAATTGGGAATTTAGTTGCAAGGCTAAAGCCTTTGGTTGTTGTTAAGGGATGATTATTCTAATGCAATAATGCTTAAATATAGTAAAAAAATATTTAATTTATGGATAAAAATGGTCAGATTGCAATTTTTATAGTTATTGCAGTAATGATTATAGTTGTTATTACTTTGGCGTTCATTTCTCTAAAAGCTTTCAAAGGAGAATATAAAACAGACACAAAGGCTGGAATTGATCTAGAAAAAGGACCAATAATTTCTGAAGAGATAGTAACCGATAACCCTAAAACAGTTAATTTAGTAGTCATTTCTAATTTTGTATTAAAGATAGCAGTAAGTATTGCCATTCTAGCTTTCGCTTACTGGCTGATTAAGAAAACATCAAGTAAGACAAAATATAGAAAAATTTAAATTTAGATAATAACATTGAAATTGATGGATAATAAGACTAAATATAGGTATTTGATATAGGGGGGTTTTGTTCTAGCTGGGTTAATTTTTATTTATGTCAGAGTGTTTAAACCTCACATGGCTGCCTTTTCCGAAAATTTTTTCAAAGCCAAGTTTTTCTAATATTTTACATAATTCTTTTCCAGAAATCTTTGGAAGCTTAGCCATTTCACATCTCTATTTTTTGAATGCCTATAAATTTCATTGGCTTAATATTTTCACCATCTGCTTCCAAGCAAACTTCTATTGCTTCTTTAATTCTTTCCAAAACTTGCGGAATTGTTTTTCCTTGAGTATAACATCCTTGAATTTCTGGAACACTGGCTACATAAAAACCTTCTTCATCTTTTTCTAGAATAACATTGAATTCCACCATGTTATTTTAATAGGCAGTTGGCTTAAAAACTTTCTGGTTTTGTAAGCCTTGCGTACAAATTATTTAATTTTGTTAAAATAAGATAATCTTGCTCTATTATGCAAGATTATTCTTGCACTAATTTGAATAAATTTGCTATGGTATCTTACCTTGCTTACAATTCCATAAACCCTTTTGAATGCCGAATGAAAACTCTCGCAATGAACTCTCCGATAATATTCTGTAAGCCAAGCAATAACATCTGTAAAGAATTCAAGATACATTTCTCTCCATGCTTCGCTTCCGTTTGTTTTGCAATTTTTCCGAGGATAAACATAAGGAACAATGTTCAGCTCAACAATTTTCCTTACTAATTCTCTATCGACAAATCCAGCATCTAATCTCAAACTATCACCTTTAACTTCTTCAATCAATGAATGCATTGCCTTGCATTCATCTTTCCCAGAGAAATCAAATGCTTGAACAATTTCTCTGGAATCAACAATAGAGGTTAAAAATTCTTTTGTTGATTTTCTGTTTAATCCATAATTTTGTTTCCTTGATGTTTCTAAACCAGAGCCATCCCCCATTAATTTGCCATTTGAATTTTTATTTTTATCAAATATTTGTTTCAAAATATAAGCAACTTCGGATTTATTGTATGCATTTCCAATCACTCTGTCGTCGAGTTTTTCATAAATGCCTATGAATGGGCCTATAATTTCAAGCCATCCCTGAGCTTTTCTTTCTGTAAATCCTAGTGCCTCGCATACAAGGATGGCTTTTGCAAGAGATTTGTAATCTGAAGGTCTTCCAGCTTTTTTATGAGGATTGTTGCATTTATCCACTTCTCTTTTGATAAAGAGAAGTGTCTCTTTCGCATCATTTATCTGCGAAAGAGTGTAAGCTCTCCAATTAATTTCTTTCGGTTCTTTTTTATCATAAAACTTTATTCTTTTATTTTTTCTCGCTTCATTAGAATAGCAAACTAATTTTCTAAAGTCTTTATTTGGATGGTCTATTTTCATAGAATACGTAGTGCCCACTAATAAATGTTTTTATGTGTGTTATAATATTATCTATTGAACTATAGAAAAGATTAAATAGGGTAGTGCCTATAAAATTAATGATGTTTATTCGAACTAAAAAGAGAGACAAGAGAATTTATTATTATATTGTCGAAGCAGTTAGAAAAAAGGAGAAGGTTCAACAAAAAGTTCTTATGTATCTTGGCACAGCAGAAACATTATTTAAAAAGTTAAAACTTCTTAAAAAGAATTAATACGCAAGGCTGGTTTTGTAAGATAAACCAGCAATCTTAGCATAAAAAATTACTCAATCCTGTCGTCGTGTAGTTTATTATTAATAATTAGCAGCAAATCTGCGAATGAAATGAGCAGGTAATTATCTTTATTGTTTGCAGATTATTGAAGGAATTAAACTGCAGAATGTTAAGTTATGAACTTAGCTTAACAGATCTGGATAAATTATTTTGAGAGTCAAGAAACATTAGGAAATAGTAAACCACTCAAAATTCCCGATTAAAATTGTATTAAACAAGAATATTTATAAAAAATATTTTCTTTGAAGAGGCAGGGAAAATGAGGTAGGAAAGTTTAAATAAGTGAACTCACTTAATTATTTATGACTAATATAACTCTTTCAATTGATGATGAAGTTTACAAAAAAATGCGAAAATTCTCCGAGATAAAGTGGAGCGAATACGTCAGAAAGTGTATACATAATAGAGTTCAGGAACTTGAGAAAATAAAACAAAATACTTTTGCAGATGGAAAATTACTTGCAGAAAATTGGCTGAGTAAAGAGGATAAAGAAGCATGGAAAAACTTATGAAAGGGGATATAATTGTCACCCCATTCCCTTTTTCAGATTTAAAGTCATCTATCAAAAGACCCGCCTTTGTTGTTGCAAGTTTGAAAGGTGATGATGTAATATTATGTCAAATTACTTCCAAAGAGCATAAGGAAGACCCCTACCAAATCAATCTTAACCAAAAAGACTTTTCTGAAGGAAATTTAAATCTTAATAGTTTCATAAAACCATCCATATTATTTACTTTAAGAAAATCAGTTGTTTTGTACAAATTAGGAAAAGTTAGCAAGAATAAGACCAAAGAAGTTGAAGATAAAATTTGTGAGATAGTTAGAAGGGCTTAGTAATTATCTTGGAAAAGAAGAATATTTATAAAAGATAATTCCCTTAGAAAAATAAGAAAGATGGTGTTGAAAAAAAATCTTTTGAAAAGGTTTCCAAACCAGAAATTTCTCAATGTGAAGTTAATTTTATTCGCATTTTCTTTAGTAATCTTGATTGGGTTTGCAAGCGCATATACTTGTGATATCAGGCTTGCAAGCAATTGCAATTCTGCTCCATTCAATAACGTTCTTATGAAAGTTTCTGCGCTGACAAATGCTCATGGTGAGATTGATACTCAATTAAATTACCAATATGCTTTATGTTGTGATTTTGCTTATCCCAAACCTGTGAGTTGCAGCACAGACAGTGATGATGCCGGGGCATTAAATGATAACAGAATTCTTGGGCTTTCATCTTCAACAAATGCGCATGCAGAAGTCCCCAACCTCTCCCCTATGATTTATACTACTGATGTTTGCTATCAAAATCTCGAATGCATACACACTTCTAATTCTTGCCCTGGAGATTACCCTATAGAAATGCTTTCATTATCAAGTTCAACTAATGCTCACATCGCAAGTTACGACACTGTAGGATACGACATAAATATTTGCTGCAAAGATGTAACTAACCCCGCACAATCAAATTGTCTGTATAATACTTGTCAGGCTGGAGATATATGCCAGCCAGATCCTCCAGGATTTATTTCTGCTTTGGATACTCAATATTGTTGTGAAGGAACTTGCTGCACTCTTAATTTTGGAGCTGAAGTTTGTTTGAATAAAGTTTGCGGAAGCTACACAAATACTTGCGGACAAGTTTTTGTTTGCGGACAAGATACCCAATCATGCAATGTAAATTATGGAACTTGCAGTGAAACTGGAACTCAATCTTGTAACTTAGAAACCGGGCAGTGGAATACCGAATGTACTGGAACAATAGACCCTCGTCCAGCCAATTGCGTTGGGAATCAATGCGGAAGTGATCAATGTGGTGGAACTTGTGGAACGTGTTCTCCTGGAAATAGCTGTGACGCAGACAGACAGTGTGTGCCTGATGCCACTCCTTGCCAGGTAAATTCTGTCAGCTGGGACAGAACAAATGCGATTCAGGGAGATTTAGTTGATTTAAATGTTATTGGAAACAGCGATTGCGCTGGGGACAGCGTTTCTTTTGTAGTATGGGAAGAAGATTTATTTTCTGCCGACGATCCTGTAACAACAAACCCAGCAAATGCGAATTTTGCATTCAACGACTCCCATTATATCGCAATAGGGCAATGGATGGCTGAATGGCAAGCAGACGCTGACGAGCCGCCAGAATATTATTTTAGGACAACTGTTGCAAGCACTGGAAAAGTTAATGAAAGCGGGCAGGGAAGCGGAACAATAAGGCTTATGACTGTGATTAAAGGCGGAAGCCCTCCAGCATGCAGTGCAAATTTCTGCAGTGATTATACCAACCAAGCAGATTGTGAAAGCAATCCTTGCGGAAACGACATAGTAAATGCTGAAGCTCTTTTAAGATACGGCGAGGTTTGCGGTGGAAGCTGTCCTGCTTCAAATGAATATTATGATGGTTGTGCGTGTTATTGGAGTTCAACTACAAATGCCTGTGATTTCACTTCTAACTTTTTGACTTGTCCAAATAATTGCGGAAACGGGGTTATAGACAGCAATGAAGAATGTGACGGAACTGATTTGGGCGGTTTTACATGTGAGGATTTTGACTTAACAGGAGGAGCTGGTGGATTAAGCTGTAATGTTGACTGCACTTTAAACACAAGTTCCTGTTCCGGAACCTCATGCAATAACAACGGAATTCAAGAAACTGGAGAAGAATGCGACAGAGACGACTTCAGCAGCAAGCCAGGAAATATGAATTATACATGCATGGATTTTGATGATTATACTGGTGGAGATTTAAGTTGCACTTCCAATTGCAGAATAAACAGGGACGGATGCACTTCTCCGGATGGAGGTCCTGGAGCAAATATTGGAAATTGCGCGTATGCAACAAGCTCTTCGAATGACTGCGACAGCGCCAGCGGGCTTTATACTGCAACGTGGGCGGGAAGTTGGAACTGGGCAACAACATTTAATTCTTCAACAGAATGCATGAACGCTGGTTACGTTGACTGCTATCAGGATAATTCTGCTTCAGGAGATGGAAAGTGGCATTATGATCCCACGAGTGGAGCTCAAAAAACAACTTGCAAGAATGGAAAAACAAAAACAATTGAATGTCCAGCAGACATCGCACTTCCTTTCTTTGGAGGAGCGCAGATAATCCTTACTTTGCTTGTAATCGCTGTGATTTATGGTATGATGAGAATTGATAAAAAGAGCAGGATTTAGTTCACTTTGCAAAAATATTAATTTAGGCTGAAACTTTCTGAACCTAAATTTATTGAAATTTATGTTAATGCTAATATTTACTATAAACTATTTCCATCTTAATATGTTTTTATCAGCGAGAAAATTTAACGCAGTTTATTTTCGCACAGGTTAATCTAAATGAGCCAATCTCAATACTATAATCAATCTGACAAAAATAGTTAAAGTTGTCATTAATTAAATACGCAAAGCTTAACGAGCGATTAAATTAAGTGAGCGAAACGAAGTTTAGTGAACATAATCTAAAAATCATCTGAACAAGTTTTATAAATAAGTTTTACTTCTCTATCTAATGAAAAAGACGGGAATATTCTTTTTATTTATTGCATTAATTATTTCCATAAATGTTGTTTCTGCAAATTGCGCATTTCAACGACTTTATTGGGGGGCTGGAACTGCAGTTGAAAACACTGACGTTATGATTAATATTCAAGTCAAGGGAGATACATGCCAGGGGAAGATAGTAACCCTTAGCGTTAAAGAATATGACCACGGACTCGCAGATGATCCTGTAAGTATTCAGCCAGCGAGCGTTATAATAGGCAGTAATTCTCCGCCAGACGGCTCGTGGGTTTTTGCAGGAGGAACATGGAAAACGCAATGGCAGGAAGACACAGATCATCCTGGAGAAACTAACCCCCCAGAATATTATTTAGTTGGAGCATTAGACGGGCAGACATTCTCAAGCCAAGATCATCTTAATGTCCTCAATAATCAATATTTGAATGTCACAAAATATGTTGCACCACCGCAAAATAATTCAACTTGCATTGATAGTGACTTGGGTATAAATTATAATGTTTCTGGAGGAGTTTACGGTCAGCTAATTAATGGCACAAATTATTCTTATAGCGATGTGTGTGCTAACTCTAGCAGATTAACAGAGTGGTTTTGTTCTAATGGAGTTGCTCAATCTAACACTGGAAACTATTGCAATAATGGCTGTGAAAATGGGGCTTGTAAAATTAATCTTTCTAATTCTGTTGATAATTCAACAAATAAAACAAACATAACAGTAAAGCAAGAAGCCCTCGACGCAATAGACAAAGCGCAGCAAAAATTGCAGGTGTTCAAGAGCAAGGTTGGAAATTACTCACTATTTTATAGACAGTCAATAGAAAATGCCGTCGATATTGCCGGGCTTGACCAGAGAATTGCCGATTTTAGAAGAGCATACAATTCTTCAAACTCATCTGTCGACTATCGGAGAGTAATCAATCTAACAAATGCCCTTAACATTCCCAAGTCAATTAGCACAACTGAAACTGCAAAACAAATACTCTTTTTCCCGGATAAGAATGTGTTTGAGCCAGGCGTTATTGCAGTACTATAAATATTAAAGAAAAAAACGAAATATACGGAAACTTGCATTTTGTAATGAGAAAGCTGAACAACCTGAGGTTTGATAGAAGCTACGGCGAAACTGATTACAGAAATTATGTTCATATAAATGCTGTGTCTGGAACATCAATAACTTTCTCTACTACTGAAGATGTAGATTTTGTAAGCCTGCCTGTTTTCATCTCTCCTGACCTGAATGATCTAATATTAAAACCAGAGCCGCCTGGAGCTAAAAGCACTAAATCAAAATGGTGGCTTTACTCGATAATTATAGCAATAATCCTTATTATAGGCGGGCTCGGATATTTCTTTATTAATAAATGGTATAAAAACAAGTATGAAATCCATTTATTTAAGACAAAAAACAACCTATTTAACATCCTTTCATATATAAACAACTCTAAAAGAAAGGGCATGCCTGACATTGAGATAAGAACAAGACTTAAAAAATCTGGGTGGACCTGGGAGCAGATTGATTATTCGATGAAGAAATATTATGGAGAAAAGATATTTATGGCCGGCAAAGGGCAAAGAATTGGAAAGAAAGCCTCAGATTATAATCTTAACCCGAGACCGAGTTCAAAATCTATAGACCTTAAAAAATATAATACCTTATCAATAGTTGCATTTATTTTTATATTTTTATTCCCGCTTGTTGGCTTAATTATGGGGATAATGGCCCTTTCTCAAATAAAAAAGACTGGGGAAAGGGGAAGGTGGATGGCTTTAACTTCAGTCATAGCCCCAGTAATATTAATAATAATTGGGCTTGTTTTATTTATGATTATTTTCAATTAAATAATTTAGAAAAGTAATGCTCATAAGTTCCCTCCCCGAAGATAAAACAGCTATTTTAGTGATGAAATGTTTATAAAGTTAGTTAACAAAAAGATAATATGGCAATAATGGTGATAAAGAATTTCTTTAAAAAGATTTTTGCTAACATATTCAAGCAAAGAGGAGACATAAAGCTAGGGTTCTATGGGCCTCCGAACGCTGGGAAGACCAGTCTGGCAAACAGAATATGCAAGGATTTCACAGGAGAAGAAATGGGCAGTGTCAGCAAAATCCCCCATGAAACAAGAGCTGTGCAGTTTAAGGAAAAAGTCGAGATAGAGTACAAAGGAAAGAAGATGGTTTTCAAGATGATTGATACCCCAGGAATTGCAACAAAGATAGATTATGAAGACTTTATGAAATATAAAATGAAGAAAAAAGAGGCTAAAAAAAGGGCAAAAGAAGCCACGCAGGGAGTTGTTGAAAGCATTAAGTGGCTGGATGACATGGACCTCGTTGTCATAGTTCTCGATGCTACTGAAAATCCATACAATCAAGTAAATATAACAATAATAGGCAATCTTGTTGCCAGAAAAATACCGGTGCTTATAGCGGCAAATAAGGTTGACCTGGATAATGCAGACATGAAAAAGATTGAGTCAGCGTTCCCAGAATACGACGTGGTTGGCATAAGCGCCAAATATGGAAAAAACTTGGAAGAGTTTTATGAAACCATTTTCAAGCTTGCAAAGAAAGTTAAATAATAAACATTTAAAAGTATATTTTACAATATATTTTATAAGAAACAAAAAAGAGGGGTGAAATAATGAAAAAGTTTAATGATAGAGGAAGAATGGGCTGGAAAGATGTAATTGCATGGATTTTATTAATATAAAATGGCTAAAAGAAATTTGGGCAAGATAAAGGGATTTACAATACAGTTTATGCCTTATTCAGAGATAAAAGCTTTAGGTAGTGACGAAAGAATAAGAAAAATACTTAGCATTGTTCTGGGAAATTACATTTTAATAATACAGGGAAGATTAAAGCCTGAGGAAGAGGCGAGGCTTATCGGGGATACTATGGCTATGATTGGGCATGTTAAAAATTTTAAAGGTATAGAATTGGCAGTGATTGCAGGCAATGGCGACGAGGGATTTTTCTCAAACTTTAAAAAAGGTCTTGCAAACGCAATTGCCGGCGGAGATTTTGGGGCTGTGACAATTATAGGTCCTGCGACAATTGTCAAAGAAATAAAAAAGAACCCAAGGAAGATTGAATTGATGCTTAATAGATAATTACCCATAATAAAAAAGCGCCTGCTGATATATTTCCGTTACTCTGGTGCGCTCATTGCTGCTCGCATTGCATCTCAGGGCAGTTTTTAGATAAGAAGAATAAGCTTTTCTTAACTCATCAATTAATTCTAATCTTGTTGAAAAGGCTTTGCCATCCTTCATTCCAAAAATTTTTATTGATAAATCTTCCACCCTTCCAGCTAAATCTCTCAAATCATCACCAGTCTTATTCATTAGCATTAAATAGCCTAAATTGGATAGTATAAATAGTTTATTGTTGTTTTATCAACATACAAAAATTTATAACAAGCATTTTCTTCTAAAATATATGCCTCATCAGTGCGTCCGATGCTCGAGAATTGTGCCTATGGCAAGCAAAGAATTTTTAGAAGGATGCCAAAACTGCGGCGGACACTTCTTTTTCTATATAAAGGAAGAACAGCTCGAAAGAATAAGAAATCGGCCAATTGAGATTCCGGAAAACCAAAAAGAAAGGATAGAAAGAGACATAAGGGAAATTGCGGGAATAACAGAAGAAGAAGCTCTGGTTATTCTAGATTTGGAATCTGTAAGGGTTACTGGGGAAGGGAAGTTTGAGATAGACCTTGTAAATCTCTTTAGAAAGGGGAGGCCTCTAATATACAAACTTGAAGAGGGAAAATATATAATTGATTTGGCTTCAACTTTAAGGCATAGCGCAAAAGATGTTAAAGGCATTGTCGACCCAGACAAGATTGTCGAAAAACTTGAGAAAGAGCCAGAAAGAGAATTGAAAGAAAGTGAATCTTCAGAAGAAAAAGACGACGATGGGGATGAAGACTCAGACAAAGAAGATGATGAAGATATTTTGGAATGAATACTCGCTCGCACAAAGTGCTCGCTTAAATATTGTCGCTCCGCGAAATTTATTAAAAATTAACTTGGACTTGCTTTGTTTAGATTCATTATTATCACAACCTGGAAATTGTTTGCATTAATCTCAAGTCATATCGGATATGCGTTGATTAGCTCATTTATCTAAGCTTGCTTTTTAAAACCCAACACGAAAAAAATTTTTACATTAATCCTAAATTATCCTATATTAATTTTGTTTAGCTTATTCATCACAACTTGTTTATATTAATCCAATTTTAAATAATATTAACCCAACATAAAAATCGTTTTATCATTAATCTTTTTCTCTGGTTTTAGCGGAGTTAATTGGCATAACATAAATTTCCTCTTCGAAAGTATTAAAAGCTCGAATCCACATATTATAAAATGGGCAATCAAACCATTAATTCTATCCTGAATAATGTTTTGAATAAAATAAATCCTTCTAAAAAAGAAACCGCAGAAATTAAAGAGATTGTTGACAACTTTACAAAAAAAATTGAATTAAGAATGCGAAAAGTGAAGCTAAAGGCCGAAGTTTTTGTCGGCGGGAGCTTCGCAAAAAACACGATGATAAAAAAAGATAAATATGATATAGATTTATTCTTAAGATTCTGGGAAAACGGCAGTTTATCCGACTTAACGCATGATATTCTTGACGGAATATGCGATTTTGAAATGGTTCATGGTTCAAGGGACTATTTTAGGGTTAAGGTTAAGGAAAATATTTACCTGGAGGTTGTGCCCGTAAAAAAAGTAAACAACCCGAAAGATTCTGAAAACATAACTGACTTGTCTTATTCCCACGTTAAGTATATAAATAAAAGAGTTAAGGATAAAAAAATACTTGATGAAATAAGGCTGGCAAAGGCATTTTGCTATGCTACTCGCTGTTATGGGGCTGAATCCTATATTAACGGATTTTCTGGATATTCTTTAGAATTACTGGTTTATTATTATGGCGGATTTGTAAAATTCCTTAAGGGAATGATAAAAGCAAGTTTAGGAAAGAAAAAAATAATAATAGATATGGAAAAGCAGCACAAGTCTGGAAAGAATATTTCATTGGATTTAAACAGCGCGAAATTGGTTTCTCCGGTAGTATTAATTGACCCGACTTACAAACATAGAAATGCTCTTGCCGCGTTATCTAATGAAACTTTTAGAAGATTTATCTCAGAGGCGGAAAAGTTCTTGAAAAAGCCCTCTGAGGAAGCATTTGAACTAAGGAGAACCAATATAGAAGCAATAAAGGCAAAGGCATTAAAGAAAAAACAGGAATTTTTATTGCTTGAAGCTTGCACAAACAAACAAGTCGGAGATATTGCCGGAAGCAAGCTCCTCAAGTTTTACAGGCATTTGACTCATGAGATTTCCAAATATTTTAACATAAAAGACAAAGGATTTAATTACAGCAATAACCAAAATGCAAGATATTATTTTGTTTTAAATTCCAAGGAAGAGATAATTGTTGATGGTCCAGATGCTGGCGATAAGACGAACTTACTAAAATTTAGAAAAAAGCACAAAAATATTTTTATAAACAAAGGCAAAGTTTATGCTAGAGAAAGCATCAATTATGGGATAAAAAGATTTGTAGAAAATTGGAAGAATAATAATTCAAGGAAAATAAAAGAGATGTATATAACTAAGCTGGAGATTGTTTAGTAAAACTATGAAAGTAAACTAAAGATTTATATAGTCAAAAAGACTACTAAATAAAGGGGAAAGAATGCATTTTGGGAGCATAAGAAAAACTGATCATTACCGGAAAGAACATGAAAAAAATTTCCCATGGAGCAAAGTCATTGAAATTATCCTGACATCAAAAAACAGACGAAAGAAAGGGAATAAAATCGAAATTAAAGCGAAAAACCACTATATATTGTGTCAATTAAAAGATAGTGTGTTATGGGTAATAAATGCTAAATATACAAAATGAAAATTCAAAACTGTCCAAACTGCAGATCAAGATTAAATAAAGTTAATGTTGACATTGAAGATGCAGAAACTAAAGTTATTAGTTATCAGTGCCCTAATTGTGATTTCTTTACATTTGATCCAGAAAATACATTAAAAATTATTAAAGAACTAAAAACAAAAGAATCTCCACTAAAGATAAGGCAAAAAATAATAAAATTGTCAAAAGATAGGCTCGGGATGTATTTTAATAAGGATATAATTAAAAGTTTAAACCTGAGATCAGGAGAAGAGATTCTTGTTTCTGTTACAGGCAAAAAGAAACTAATACTGGAGATTTGCTGAATCGCGAAAGAGAAAAAATAAATTTTAACTCAAGAGGATTCATAAGCAACTGGAAAAGAGACAACGCAAGAAAAATAAGCGAGATGTATATTACCAAGATTAATGTGATTGATTAAAAATAACTGTCTCTTTTAGGATTATAGGCTTTCCACTGCTCAAAACTTTCAACGGAGGATGGGCTTCTAAAATCCTCCCATCTGCCATACCATTGTTTCTTTTTTAACTCTCTGGCTTCTTCTGAGGGAAGAAAATGTTTTATTTTAACATCCGAATCGTCATATTCACACGATTCCCCATGCAACTCTTCCCAAGCAAAACCGTCATTATTTTCAAACCTTAATTTTTTAGAATTAACAAAAAACCTTTTGATATGTTGGGGGGCAGGTATATGACTGCCATTTGGTAAAATATGGTCAAAATCAAAAGTTAGTATATTTGGTGAATTTTTACCCCTCTTTCTCTTTTTTAAAAGTCTTAACAAAACCTTCCAGTCGTTTGTTGGCTTTTTACTTGTTAAAAGTTCATCAGCGTCTAAAACTAAAACATATTTTGTTCTTGCTTTATCTAAAGAAAAATTTCTCGCCTGGGCGTAACCTACAAAAAGATGGTCCATAACCCTTAAATTATCATATTGTGCCGACAACTCTTCAAGAATTTCCCGCGTTCCGTCGACGGAACTCGTATCAACAATTACTGCTTCTTCTACATGGGGGACATGGGCATGAACAAATCTTTCTATTCCGCCGGCAGGATTCATTTTTTCATCTCTTACAATCGCGCACAAAGAAGCGTCTGGCAGGACAATTTTTGGTGACTGAAACATTTTTTCTCCTAAAATCTATTAAATCCCACATTTCTTACCGTTAATGATTCTGGAATTACTCTCTCTAAGATAAATAAATTAACCAGGTCTAAATTAGTTAGCATCTGATTTCTTAAAGTATCAACATCTACTGGAATTGGGTTTTCAGCATTATTTATATAAAAAACTCCCCTTGCTGAATCCATCCCTCTATAGCATAATTCAGTTCCCGCATAAATTGCGCACTTTCCTGCAGGAATTGTTATTGAAGGAACTCTGTCTGTTCTGAAATGTGTTG
>JACOYJ010000048.1 GCA_016181885.1 Candidatus Pacearchaeota archaeon
GAGATAGCAAACAAAGAAGATACATACGAGAAGAAAGGCGAGAAATTCTTAAATATTATGAGGGAAGCAAATGGCAAGTAAAAAGAACGGCACAGAAACGAGCAAATTTGGCTCTCCGGGAAGAATGAACCATGATTCCTCTAAATTTTATGGTAGCCGCCTATATGCAGGACTTCCAACAGAAAAAGAAAATGTGCAATTTGTAGAGAATAAAATAAAAGATGAAAACTTAAATAGGATATTTAGTAAGTCAAGCGAAAAAATGAGCGAACTTCCAGACAACAGTGTTCATTTAATGGTTACTTCTCCACCCTATAATGTCGGTAAAGAATATGATGAAGATATGTCTTTGAATGAGTATAGGGAACTTCTTAAAAGAATATGGACAGAAGTGCATCGTGTTCTTGTGCCTGGCGGGAGAGTTTGTATAAACATAGCAAATTTAGGAAGAAAGCCCTACATTCCATTACATTCTTTTATTATAGAAGATATGCAAAAAATCGGTTTTTTGATGAGAGGCGAAGTTATTTGGAATAAAGCTTCTTCGGCAAGCCCATCTACTGCGTGGGGAAGTTGGCTTTCTGCCAAAAATCCTGTATTGAGAGATATTCACGAATATATCTTAATATTTTCAAAAGAAGCATTTTCAAGAGCCAACCATGATGACCAGCCAGCAACAATGACAAGAGATGAATTTTTGGAATTAACAAAAAGTGTCTGGACTTTTGGGGCAGAATCAGCAAGAAAAATCGGACATCCTGCGCCATTTCCCGTTGAACTCCCATTAAGATGTATCAAACTTTACACTTTTGAAAATGATGTCGTTCTTGACCCATTTATGGGAAGCGGAACAGCGGCTGTTGCGGCATTAATGACTAATCGCCGATTTGTTGGGTATGATATTGACAAAGAATATGTTAAGCTTGCTGAAAAAAGAATTAAAGAAATTCAGGAGAAAAAGAAGCAACAGAAAATCACCGAGGTAATCAAATGAAATATGAACAAGATGACAAGAAAGCGCATCTTGAATTTTTACAATTAGCAATTAACAGGATGGCTTCAAATTCTTTTATTCTTAAGGGATGGAACATTACTTTGATTGTTGGTTTATTTGCTTTGACTTTGAAAGATTTATCTTCTGTATATCTCTATTTAGCGATACTTCCAGCACTTGCTTTTTGGGGACTTGATGCCTATTATCTACGACAAGAAAGATTATTTAGGGAATTATACGATTCGGTTAGGAAAACTAAAAGAAAAGATATTGACCCCTACTCATTAAATACTCAATCAGTAAATGGCAAAGTCAAAAATTGGTTTTACACGTTGTTTTCTCCAACTGTAATACTATTGCATGGAGCAGTCATATTATTCATTACGATATTCATCATAATTGTAAGAGGTGGAGTTTAATGACAAAAAGACAAGTCTTTTACAATTTTCACTATAAACCAGATTGTTGGAGAGCAGCTCAAGTTCGCAATATCGGTGTGATAGAGGGAAATAAACCAGCCCCCGATAATGATTGGGAGACAGTAACAAGAGCTGGAGAAGAAGCGATTAAAAAATGGATAAAAGACCAAATGAATGGTCGTTCATGCACGGTTGTTTTAGTTGGCAAAGATACTGCTGGAAGAAAATGGATAAACCACGAAATCATAGAGTCTTGGAATAAATGTATGGGAGTCGTTGGAATTTATATTCATGGTTTGAAAAATCAAGAAGGATATATCACTGAACAAGGTAAAAATCCGTTTGATTCTATAACTTTTAATTTAGGCAAAAAACTTTCGGAAGTGGTGAAATGTTACAATCCATCTGGTTCTAATAGTAAAGAGATATACGATTGGATTGCCAAATATATATCAGACGCTGTTGAAGAAGCTATAAAAATTAGAAATAATAATTAATTCTGCGTAGCAGACCATCTGTCCGTAGGACTTAGGAAATCCCCCCAATAAATTCTTTTTTCGTAGAAAAAGACTAAATGTGCGAAGCACTAAAGGCGGAAACCCCCTCTTAATAATTCTACACGACGATTGGATATAATCGGTGTTATGCTCTCCTCGCAGGAGGATTTCTCGGAGAGAAAAGTCATGCAGAAACTATTTTTTAAAAAGGCAGAACCGACATTGTTAATATCCTCTTTTTAATCTTTTATCTATCTCGTCCATTAATTTCTTGTAATGTTTTTTATCATAATTAAGACGGACTATATCTCCTTGAACATTAATATCTGTTTTAAATTGACGTAAATAATTAATCCATGCTTCTATGGTCCCCAGTTTTTTAATAATCCTATCTCTTAAAGTTTCAAGTTTATTAAATCTTATAAGCTCTATATCCATAAGCCCTACAAGTAAGATATTATTTAAATAATTAATGTCGATTTCTTCATAGCCATGAAAAATTGAAGGTTCTGCCTTCATCAGTCTTTTTATTAGTTTCTGCATGATTGAGCATAACAGACTTTTAGCGAAGTTCGAAGAATTTGGGCTTTAAAACCGCTAAAAGTTTAGTTTTCAGACAATGACTCTACAAATTTGTATTCATTTGATAG
>JACOYJ010000050.1 GCA_016181885.1 Candidatus Pacearchaeota archaeon
CAAAACCAACTAAGCTCTTATCCAGCAATTTATCAAGAATATGGTAAACTGTTGTCCTTGGAAGTCCAGCATTTTTTGCTATTATCTGAACTGTTGATTCTCCAGCTTTAATCAAAGTCAAATATATTTTAACTTCATTTTCAGATAGGCCATACTCTTTAAGCGATTTTTCAATATCCATATAAAAAAGACTTCTAGGAATTATTTAAACCCTTCTGTTGTCGACCCTTTAGGACAACATACATTTAAGGGATTAAACTTTGCAGTAGTTTTAACATGAAAAATGAACTTGGGACAGATGGGCTAAAGGCAAAATTTGGGAAAGTAAAGCCAGAAGTAATCTATCAAGATGGAAGTAGAAGAGTTACATTAGTCAAAGCTGAAGATGGAGTTATAGGAGCATGTTCAATAGTTAGATTTGATGATTTTGGTATAAAGTGTATGCCTGAAATACACGAGAAGATAGTAAAGGGGCAAAGGTTCATTGGCGAAACCTTTAAAGCTCATGGCGTGCCCGTATCCAGAGATGAAAAATGCGTCTTTGTGTATGGACTTCCTAAAGAAGTTCAAAAAACTTTTAATACAGAACTAAGAGAAAGTTTTTGTAAAGGGTTAACATTCAGGATAGGTCATGTTGGAATCCCATATGCTTCAATTACTGAGCTTTATTCCCCAGAGATAGGTTTTAATGATTTATTTGAAAAGGAAGAAGGATCTGTCAAATTAGCTGTGGAAGAGCTGGAACAAGAATTCAAAGAGGATAGTAATTACTTCATTACAAGGTTAAAACCAGAAGAATTAGACAGCTATTTAAAACTAGCTTATGAATTTTTGAAGAAACCAGCACATGTTGGAATAGAAAACCAGGATGAATTTGTAAAACAAACTCTTGAAACAGGGATTGGTTTATTAATGGATTCAAACACTATTCAATTAGTAGCACAAAATAAAGCGGGTTTTATAGGATATCTTGCAGCAAATATTCATCCTGCCCTTCATGTTAATGGGCTTGAATGTATGATAAGAGAGTTATACGTTAAAAACGAATTTAGAAGAATGGGAGTTGCTTCATCATTGGTGAGAACTGTTGAAAAATTGGCTCAAGAAAGAGGATCAAAAAGAGTTTCTTTAGCAACCAATATGGGTGATGAAATGCAACATTCTTTTTATTCTGGCTTGGGATATCAAAGACGATGCGATTTTGATGTTAAATACTTAGGGGTGTAAAATGTATACTAAATCATTTAATTGGAAAAATCCAAGGAAAAGAACTCCTGCTTATTATTTTGGCTTACTAAGAAGAAGATCTGACGAAGCTTTATTAGAAAGCACAAGAATGGGGAAGAATGGAAGGTTTTCTTATATTGCATTGGATTCAGATACTGCCATAAACTCAAGAGAAGATCATGTTTTTGTAAATGGGATTTGGCAAAGAGGGAACCCTCTAGATATTGTAAAGGAGAAAATTAGAGCTGTTGAAGAAAAAAGACCGGGGGGTTTTCCTTTATTTTATGGGGGGGCAATAGGATATTTAGGATATGATCTTAAAAATGTTATAGAGCCAAAATTAAAAACAAATTCAAGAAGAGATACCAATTTCTGGGATATGTATATGTTTTTTCCAAGGGTGGTGATTGGCTTTGACCACCTAAGTAGGAAAATATTCCTTTCTGCAAGAGATAATCCTTCTATAGACATTGGAAAACTAGAAAGTGTTTTAAGAGAAGAAAATTCTCCTAATCAAGATATATCTCAAGCCGAGCTAAAAAATACTTCTTTTACAACTAATCTCTCATTTAAAGAGTATAGAAAGTTGTTTAACCGAGCTAAGGAGTATATTCGATCTGGAGATACTTACCAAGTAAAAATCTCTATTCGTCATGAATTTGATGCACTATTTGATTCATGGCAAGCTTATCAAAAGTTAAGGTTGTCTAATTCAAGTTCTTATTCTGCATTTCTGGATTTGGAAAACACAACATTAGTTAGTTGTTCTCCAGAAGAGCTCGTTAGGTTGGAAGAAAGAGTTGCTGAAACGAGACCCATTGGAGGGACATACCCTCGGGGAGCTAGTGAAGATGAAGATAAAGATAAAGATATAGCAAGATCATTTTTTGAAGATGAAAAAGAAGTTGCTGAACATGTTATGTTAATAGATTTAGAGCGTAATGATCTAGGAAGAGTTTGTAGACCAGGTTCAGTTAAAGTAGCTAAAACAATGATGCTTGAAAAGTATACAAACCTTATGCATATTGTAACAACAATTCAGGGAGATCTGGATTATGGAAGAGATTCCTTTGATTTAATTAAAAGTATGTTTCCTGGTGGAACAGTTACTGGCTGTCCAAAGATTAGAGCCATGGAGATTATAGATGAGCTAGAACCTGTGGCTAGGGGGCCTTATACTGGCTCTGTTGGATTTATTACACCCTCAGACGAATGCCAATTCAATATTCTTATAAGAACATTAGCGATAGATAAAACAACTGAAAAAGGATATGTTCAAGTTGGAGGAGGCATTGTGGCAGATTCAAATGCGGAATATGAATATCAAGAAAACTTAAGAAAGGGAAAAGCAATTATGGATGAAATAAATAACAGATAATTCAATTTTTCGCAATGCTTAAAAACCCTCAATTCTTTTCTTAAAAATGGCTGTAGATGGTTTCAAAATAGGGGAGATCGTCTCAGCTGATATTCTCATTAAAACCACGCTTCTAAAATTACTTGCCAATAAATTAGCCTGCGATTAATAACACTGCAAGAATGCTTCTTAAGCTATTTGTTATTAGCGCCCATGGCTTCAAGCATTAGTCTGCAGAATCTGTTAAAAGCAAAGTCAAATAAATTTAAAAGTCGAGAAAACGGAGTAATAGCATGGGATATGATTTTAAGGAAATAGAATTAAGTGCAAGAAAAGTTTGGAATAAATATAATAAGGAAATAAAGATAGCTGTTCAGAACAGGAAGGGCAAACCTCTGTTCAGTTTTTTAGAAGGACCTCCAACAGCAAATGCTCCACCTGGATTGCATCATCTTGAAGTTAGAACTTTCAAAGACATAATGTGCAAGTTCAAATACATGCAAGGCTTTTCTGTACCTAGGAAAGGCGGATGGGATTGTCATGGATTGCCTGTAGAAGTTCAAGTAGAAAAAACTTTAGGATTAAAAGATAAGAAAGATATTCTCAATTATGGTGTTGATAAGTTTATTGAAAAAGCGAGGGACAGTGTTTTCTCGAATATCAAAGAATGGAGTGAATCCACGGAAGAATTAGATTATTGGATTGACTTAGAAAAACCTTATGTTACTTTAGACAATGATTATATTGAAAGTGTTTGGTGGAGCCTAAAAGAGCTATATAAAAAAAATCTTTTGTATGAGGGATATAAAGTTGTCCCATTTTGTCCTAGATGCGGAACTCCGCTGTCGAGCCACGAAGTTGCCCAGGGATATAAAGATGTTAGAGAGGAATCTGTTTATATTGCATTTAAAATAAAAAATAAAAATAACGAATATATTCTAGCGTGGACTACTACTCCGTGGACACTGCCCGGAAATGTTGCGCTTGCGGTTGGAAAAGACATTGATTATGTTAAATTAAAGTTGGATGACGGAGATTCAATAATTGTGGCAAAAGATAAATCTAATTTGATAAAACATGGGAAAGTTATTGAAAAATTAAAAGGAAAGCAGTTGGAAGGATTGGAATATGAGCCATTATACGCTATCAAGGAGACACAAAACTCAAAATCCCATAAAATAATTTTGGCTGATTTTGTAACGACGGAAGAAGGGACAGGAATAGTTCATACCGCCGTAATGTATGGAGAAGATGATTACAACATCGGAATGAAACTTGGATTGCCTGCTGTTCATACTGTTGGTCAGGACGGAAAATTTTTGGACAATGTTCCTTTATTTAAAGGCAAATTTGTAAAAAGTGCTGAAAAAGATATTGTTGAGGATTTAAAACAAAGGCATTTACTTTTCAAGAAAGAATCTATAACTCACAGCTATCCGTTTTGCTGGAGATGTGATACTCCTTTATTGTATTATGCAATTAATTCTTGGTTTATCAAGGTAAGTTCTGTGAAGAACAAACTAATTGAGGCAAATAATAAAATTAATTGGTATCCTAAGCATATTAAAGAGAAAAGATTTGGTAATTGGCTTGAGGGAGCCAAGGATTGGGCGTTGTCTAGGTTTAAGTTTTGGGGGACTCCTCTCCCGATATGGAGATGTTCTTGTGGAGAAGAAAAAATAATTGGAAGTGTTGAAGAGTTAAAAAAAGAAGCAACTAAAATACCTAAAGGAAAAATGGACTTGCATAAACCCTGGATTGACGAGATTAAATTAAGATGCAAGTGCGGGAAAGAAATGACAAGAATTCTAGATGTTATAGACTGTTGGTATGATTCTGGGGCAGCCTCTTTTGCGCAATTTCATTATCCGTTTGAAAATAAAAAAGAATTTGATGCAAGATATCCTTATGATTTCATAGCAGAAGCCATTGATCAAACAAGAGGATGGTTCTATACTTTGCATGTCTTAGGAGTTTTATTATTTGGAAAGCAAGCTTATAATAATGTAATTTGCGCCGGGCATATTGTCGACGACAAAGGAGAAAAAATGTCGAAATCTAAAGGAAATATAATAAATCCAAGAGAAATAATTGACAGGGCGGGAGTGGATGCTATAAGACTGCAGTTTTGCACCACGGATGTAGGTAATCAAAAAAGATTTTCATATGAACTTATGAAAGAAAGTGTTTTGCCATTTTTGACAATGCTCTACAACACAAATAATTATCACAGCCAGCTGATAAAGAAAAAATTAAAAATACAAATAGAAGATAAGTGGATTTTGTCCAAGCTTAATTCATTGACCGAAAGGGTAACTAATGGTTTAGAATCTTATTCCCTGAATTCTTTCAATGAAATAATAGGTTTTGTCGTCAATGATTTTTCAAGGGGATACATAAAAATGACTAGAGACAGGGACGATACCAAAGAAATTATTGGAAAAATCTTGGAAAGAGTTTCTTTAATTTTAGCTCCATTTGCTCCTTACATCTCTGAATACATCTATCAAGGATTCAGCAAAAATTCAGTTCATCTCTCATCGTGGCCGAAAACTGACAAGAAAAAAATAGATAAGAAGCTTGAAGCAGAAATGGATAAAGCGCTGAATATCATTGAAGCTGGTTTGGCTACGAGAGACAAAGCCAGGATTGGATTGAGATGGCCTCTGTCAAAAGCAACAATTTCCGGAGTTAAAGACATGGGCAGGGAACTTCAGGAAGTAATAAAATCTCGGTTAAATGTCAAAAAAATTGAATTTTTAAGAAACGAAAACGGAGAAATTCTTGTTGAGCTTGATGCAAAAATCACGCCTGAACTTGAAGAAGAGGGGTACGCGAGGGAAATGTGCAGGCAGGTGCAGGCTTTTAGAAAAAAGCTGGGACTTGAAAAGCAAAATTCCATTGAATTGTGTATATCTGCCGATGACGAATTGGGAAAAATGCTTAAACGGCAGGAAAAATTCATAAAAGAACGGACGAATGCTAAAACCATCGGGATTGTCGCAACTTGCAAGGAAAGATTTAAAAACAAAACGGCCTTTAAAATTAAAGATAAAACTGGTGAGATAAGGATTATTGTGGAATAACTACGGACAAGTAATCCTTTACATTCACCATTTTTTAATATAACAATCTTTAAAAAGAAAAGACTCGCTTAAAAATAATAAAATGATAGTAAAGGACGAATTTTTGGGAAGGCTAAGGAAAATTTTTGACTTAAATCTGTATGAAGTAAAAGTCTGGACGGCTCTTTTATCGAGGGGAACCTCGACGGCAGGAGAATTAAGCAATATTTCAGATGTTCCTAGATCCAGAACTTACGATATTCTTGAAAGCCTTGAGAAAAAAGGATTTATTGTTATGAAGCTTGGAAAGCCGATAAAATTTGTCGCTTTGAAGCCAGAAGAGGTTGTTGAAAGGGTTAAGAAGAATTTAGTCAGGTATACGCAGGAAAGAACAAAGAGGTTAGAATCTTTGAAGGGTGATGAAGTTTTGGAAGAATTGAATTCTCTTTTTACTAAGGGAGTTAAGTTTGTTGAGCCTACGGACCTTTCAGGAAGCCTTAAGGGGAGGCAGAACCTCTATAATCATTTGGATATGATGATAAGGGACGCTGAAAAAACAATCACGCTTGTCACAACATCAGAAGGATTGAACAGGAAACTTGAGGCATTGATGCCTAGCCTTGAAAAATGCAGAAAAAGGGGAATTAAGATAAGAATTGCTGCGCCGATAAATCAGAATAATTTGAAAGTTGCGAGAGATTTAAAGAAAGTTGCTGAAGTTAAAGATTTGCAGAATATAAAGGCAAGATTCGCGATAATAGATTCAAATCAAGTCATGTTCATGCTTCTTGACGACGAGAAATTTCATCCAAATTATGATATTGGGGTTTGGATTAACACAGAGTTCTTTGCTCAAGCCCTGGAGCAGATGTTTGAATTGGCTTGGAGAGAGATGAAGAGCGTGAAGTAATTTTTTGAAAAATGGAATTAGCTGATATGTCGATTGGAAGTTACCTGAGAGATTATGAAGATCCCCCTAAAGAAATAATTTATGTGTCTAAATATGTTTCAAGACCGAATACAATTGGGAATCGTGTTGGAGATTATATTGCTAGAATAATTGATGGTTCTGTTGATAAAATAGATAGATTGTCAAGGAAAATTAGAGGAGATTAATTTATTCTAAAATAATATTTATTAAAATTTTATGACATACAAAAACCGCACGAACCTTGCTTCGCAAGGCGCCTTACTCTGTAAAGCGGTGCGATTTTTCAATTTTCTACAAATTGGCTGCTTCTTCTGCCTTTATAACAAACTTAATTTCTCCAGACAATTCTTTTGACAGAAGATATTTTCAAAACATAAAATCAAAAACCAAAAAACCACACGCCAATAAATTTAATATAAAAATAAAAAAAATAAAAATAAAATCAGTTCTATCTTCTCTTCTTTTTCTTAGCTGCCTTCTTCTTTGCCATTTTTTCCTCTTTTTAAAGTTTTAATTAGTGAAAAATTCACCGTAAACTTTTCGACCTCCTTTCATTAACGAAATACTTACGTATTTATCATTTAAATAGTTTTTTATTACATCTTATCCAGCACTTCAATGCCTAAAAGGTAAAGAGAATTTTTTAAAACTTGTTCGAAGGATGCAACAAGAGAAACCCTAAATGCCTCATTTTCAGAATTCAAAACCTGGCATGAATGATAAAATTCATTAAAAACCTGCGCCAAATGATAGGAATAATTTGCAATCACCGACGGATCTAACGCTTTTTTGGCATTAATTGTTATTTCTGGAAATTTTGACAATTCTTTTATTAACTCTATTTCTTTTTGCTCTAAATTTTTAGATTTAGAAGAAATTTTTGCTTTTGATTTTTTTAAAATGCTGCTTGCGCGCGTGTAACTGTACAAAAGATAAGGTCCTGTGTCTCCTTCAAAGTTCATTGCCTCTTCTTTTTTGAAGATTATATTTCTATTTGGATTCTGCTTAAGCATAGAATATTTTATTGCAGCTATGGAAATTTTCAATGCCCTTCCTTCAAGCTCTTTATCTGAAATCTTCTTGGTTCTTTTTTTTATTCCTTTCTTGGCAAAATCAGCAACTTGTTTTATCAGCTCAGAATAAAGCACATTGTCTCCAGTTCTCGACGACATCTTGCCCCACGGGAAACGAACTTCGCTGACCGGAACATACTCGCATTTTTTCGCCTGAGGAAATCCCGCAAGCTCTAAAGTTTTGAATAACTGATGCAGGTGAAGCTTTTGTTCCGCGCCGACAACGTAAATTGACCTGTCTATTTTATATTGGTTGAATTTTCTTTCTGCCAGCGCTAAATCCTTTGCAGAATAAAGAACTGTCTTATCCTTTCTCAACAAAACCCAGACTCCAAGATTGTGTTTTTTAAGATCCATTATTGCCGCTCCGTCGCTTAGTATTGCTATTTTTTTTGCAAGAAGATCTTCAACAATTCTTGTCGCATCTTTCTCCATGTCTTTTTCAAAGAAATAAAAATCGAAATGTGTATTCAACTCTTTGTAAATCTTTTCAAAAGCATCAAGGCTAAGCTTTCTTGTTTTTTTCCACAATTCAACAAGTTCTTTATTCTTCCCTCCCTCAAGAGATTTATTTACAATATCAACCTCTTCTTGAAGTTTTTCGCCTTTAGCCAGTCTTTCAACAGCATCAACGTAAATTGAAGCTATCCAAGATTCATCATTTTTTATTTTTTCACGAGAATGATATTTCTTATAGCACCAAATCCATTTTGCAACATGCATTCCGGAATCCCCCTGATAATTTGCGCGGATTACTTTATTTCCGCAAAATTCCAATATTCTTGCCAAACTCTCTCCAAGCGAGGTTCCTCTTATGTGTCCGACGTGAAAAGCTTTATGAGTATTTGCCTGAGAGAACTCAATCATAACTTTGTCATTGCCCATATTGGCTTTTCCGTATGCATCTTTTTGCTTTAAGATTGTGTCTATAACTGATGAAGCTAAATCTTTTCTGTTTAAGAAAAAATTCACATAAGGGCCTTCGGTTTGGATATCCTCGAGTTCCGCCGGGATGTTTCCGATAGTTTCCCTTATTATTAACGCTATCCTCTTTGGATCTTGCTTCATAATTCCTGAAAGGAAGAAGCATGGAAACGCATAATCTCCTAAATCCGCAGACGGAGGAGCCTCCAGGTGCTTTTCAATTTCTTCATCAGAGATTTTTATTTTCTTTTTTTCAAGGGCTTTTTTTATTGTTTGAATTATCAGGGACTTCATAATGTAGACACACGAATTAAGTTAATAAAGTTTTTCAGAGGATAAGGCAAATCTGTTAATCTAAAAATTGTTGCTCAGATAAGCTTCTCGAAATTATTATTAATTAACTAAAATCACCTATTATAACTTTTTCAACTTAGGAGCATTTATGCCTAATCTAATCTTCCATAAGAAATTTTGCTAAAAACTGATTCAAGCAGCTTATCTAAATTAATTATAGAATAGCACAGGAAAATTAATAAAGCAAAGCAATTAGACTTGAGCATGGGTAGATTAATATTACCTAAAACTTATCTTGACACAGATGACAATTTACTAATATTCTTGGCCGGGCCAATTAGAGGAACTTATCCTTGGCATGACGAAGCGGTTAAGATAATTTCATCAATAGATTCAAGGATTTATATTGTTTCGCCGAACAGAAACATAAAAGATGAACACTTTGGAAAGGTGGTTCTTGGAAATAAAGAAAAATTTTCCAGACAATTAGAATGGGAAAGATATTACCTTAATAAATCCTCAGTAAATGGTGCGATAATGTTCTGGCTTGCAAAACAGACTCATGAAATGTATGTCGATGAGCTATCTAGATTTCCAGCCCCTTATGCGAGAGATACAAGGCAGGAGCTTGGTGGCTGGGGGTGGGGCCCTTTAGCGTACGATAAGGCTTTTCCAGTTGTCGTTGGAGGAGAAGACGAATTTCCTGGATTTGATGTAATAAAAAGAAATTTTATTGCTGTTAAACCCGACATGAATTTTTATTCTAGTCTTGAAGAAACTTGTTTTAGGGCAGTTATAATGGCTGGGTTAAGGAATTTTAATTCAAAAAAGAAATCCAAAACCAGCGAATATCCTAAATTGAGATTTATTAAGTAAATTTATAAACAAGGAAATTATCTTTTCCTTATGGCAGAGCGGAATTAAAAATTCCTTATAGTCATTTTCAAAAACAAGGATAAAAAAATGCCTGAAGAAAAAACACCGAAGATGTCTAAGGAAGAAGAAATAGGCTATCACAAGGGAGCTGTTAACACATTGCTTAATGAAAGAAATGAATTGGTCAGAATTATCGGGATTGTGGAAGCTCTCGCGCAAACACATCTCAAAAGACTTGAACAGCTTGGGGTTAAAATAGCAAAAGCGAAGAAGTAAAAACAACAATTTTTATAAATTGAATCTTTTCCTTAATTAAATGGTTAGAATTGAAGAAGTAATAGAACAGAATCCTATCTTAATGAATAATAATTTTTTAAAGAGATTCCCGAATATTATTACAATAGCTGCTTACATCGAAGCCAGCAAAATAGCGAGTGAAAAGCCAAGTATAATCTCTGTTCCACTAATGGAAGTAGGTGTGAAAAGCACTGGAGAATATTTGGAGGCATTAAACTCTGGAAATGAAAAAGCTCTGAACTTTTACCAGAGGGTTTACAAAACACAACCTTTAACCAGCAACAACTTTTTTAAGGGGAATTCTTAAGTGCTTCAATTGCAAAGCTCGTTGTGATTGCCTTGCTACCAAAATAACCGGCTTTGCTACCATAGTGATAAATTGCATCAAAAGGCCAGCTTCCATCAGGTTCCTGCAAATCTCTCAAATTTCTTCTTTCTCTATCATTAGGAAAACATAAGGCATCTGCTGTAATAGATCTCATAGCCAAGTCTAATGGAAAATTTGTGGAGTTAATTCTTTTACTCAGCTCTCTAGCTAATACTGGTTTAAATCTTTCACCTAAATTTGGAAAGTTCATAGATTTTGATAAGAAATAAATAAATGAGTCTGGTGAGTGATAATATCTTGTACCCTCTAAATACCTTCCACTACTCAATTGATCAAAAACAAAATCTTCTGATTCTTTAGCTTGATTTCCTCTTCCTAATAAATTAAGAAAATATAAAACATTGGAAAGAGAGACATGATCTACTCTGTTTTCATGGTTTGTTAAAGGTTTAAAGAATACTTCTATTACCTCATTATTATTAACATTGCCCATTACTTCATTTGCCACTAAATCTGCCAATCCTTTATCCATTTCCTTTAATTCTAATAATGTTGTCAAACCATAAGAAGTTGTTTCCACGTCAGTGGGCAGTAGTGATGAATCTTCAAAAAAATTAAATTTTCCATTAACCATGTGATTTTTACAACGTGCAATAACTTGTTTCGTTAAATTATTACTTGGATAATTAATTAAAGCAGGATTTAATACTAATAAAGAAGAACCTATCTCTCTTGGAGAAATAGAAAAAATATCTCCTTCTTCTCTCGATTGTGACAAGTAACATTTAAACCTTCCATCAAGAGAATTTGTTGTGAGATAGTTTAATCCTTTTCTTATTGTTTCGTTCATAAATAACCCCATAATAAGCTATATTTAAATTTATCTTGGGTAATTCAAAAGTCTTATAAAGACTCTGAGAGAATTTATGTTATATGCCGGGGTGCCGGAGTGGTCAAACGGGCAGCCTTTAAGCGGCTGTGGCTTAGTGCCTACGCAGGTTCGAACCCTGTCCCCGGCATTTCATATTACTTGGAAAACTTATAACCCAAATTTTTTTAAATAATAGTTTGCATTAAAAAATGAATGAAACAAAACATTAGAAAATACTCATTAGAAGATTATCAAGAGTTATTAAAATTTTATAAAGAAATCGATGAGCAATATCTTCCGAGATTGTCTGAAAGAGAAGGTGGGTTGGAAGCGCATATACTCAATATTTTAAATAGAGATGGTGGATTTTTTTTATTCTTAGAATATGATAAAATTGAAGGTGCTTGCGGATATTTTCCAGAGGATAAATCAAAAAAAGTTGTTAATTTTACTTTGTTTAGTTTCACTGAAAGATACTGGAACACTTGGGTGCCTTATAAATTGGCAAAACATATGGTTGAACAAAAAGATTATTTAGGCTATATGAATGTTGAAAAGTTTTTAGCCAGAACTTTTTACAACAAAAGTGCGGAAAGGCTTGAAAAATTAGGATTCAGAAAAATTGCAGAAATAAAAAATGACATTATCGCTGGAAGAACAAGCTATTATTATGAGGCCGATGCAGGAATTGTTTTAGGCAAATTCATGAGACGTATGAACCAAATCAATTGAATTTCCACCCAAACTTCTTCAAATCAACTTTTTCATTAATAATTTCAACTCCTTCTGTCTTCAGCATTTTTATCTTGTTTTGAGTTCCTGAGGCAAAACCTCCAACTCTTCCATCGCTGTTGATGACACGATGACACGGAATTTTAGGAGCATAAGGATTCTTGTTCATCGCTGTTCCAACAGCGCGATATGCTTTCGAGTTAACGGCTTTCGCAAGTTCCTTGTACGTTGTAACTTTTCCTTTTGGAACTTGCCGTAGTTTTGCATAGATTTTTTCATAAAATGAATTCATGAATTTCATAGTAATCTTATATTTAATAACTTTATTTAATTGTTAAGCCAAGTTCATAACTAAATGCCAATAGTTTAATCTCCCCAACAATTTTCAAATAACAAATATAATTACCTGCTCATTTCATTCGCAGATTTGTCTTATGCAAGAGCAAGTTTAAACTAAGAAACCCATTAAGCCTTATTTGTTCTAGTGTCAAACAGCTCAGAAATTGATTCGCCGACATAAGCCCGATAAATCGCCTCTGCAAAAATCGGAGAAACATCTATAGTTTCAACGCCGTGATATTTCTTATTATGCGTGTTGCTTGTCATGACGATATCAAAAGTTTTAAGGAGCTTCTCTGTGCCATCGCTGAACATTGCATGGGTTCCGTAGCAAAGCAGTTTCTTAGCTCCGCGCATTTTTAAGGTCTCTGCTGCTTTGCACAAGGTTCCGCCGCTGTCAATCATGTCGTCAAGAAAAAATACATTTCTGACTTCGACATCTCCGACGATAAGCTCAACATTATCAACTTCTCCATGCTTAATTCTTTCTTTGTTGCAGATGGCAAAAAAATATTCCTGTTTTTTTCCATCTTTCTCCTGCGCCTTTTCCAATCTGCTTAAAAAAGCGCGCGTTCTTTGGGCTGATCCCAAATCAGGCGAAACAACAACTAAATTATTCAGGTAGCTATAATGATTTGCGCGAAGATATCTTACTACTTCCGGAAATGCAAATAAGTTATCGACTGGGACATTTTCCGGATAAAAACCCTGAAGCTGCGGAGCATGAAGTTCCATTGTAATTATTCTTTCCAAGCCCGGAGATATGGAGCGGGCAAAAGCCCTTGCAGAAATCGGAACATGCGGCTTGTCTTTTCTATCCTGGCGAGAATAAAGCATGTTAGGCAAAACAAAAGTAACACTCTCTGCAGATGCGCTAAGCAGGAGATCTTTTACCAAAAGCAATTCGACCCACCAGCGGGAAGGCTCTTTAGTCGAATCGTGAATGAAATAAATTCTTTTCTTTCTTACGTTTTCGGGAACATATGCCCCCATTTCTCCGTTTTTAAAGTTCCAAAAATCTATATTCCTCAACGGAAAATCAAGTTTTTTTTCATTAATAATGTAGGAATGTATTTTTTCGGCAAAATCCCTGGACTTAAATTGCAATGTAATCCCAAGCATAAGAATTGCTGTCTGCCAATAAAATCGCGTCTTTCATTTAATCGACCCAATTATTCCTCCTATAAATTAAAACACACTAATCTATTTAAATTACTTTGTATACTAAATTGCAATGACACTTGAAAGCAAAAAGAGGATAAAAACAAAACAAAAACTGCTTATATTTTTTCTCTTGCTCGTTTTGATTGCCATAGATTACCCGATTATAGATAAAGCATTGAAAGGTTTTACGGAAGATTATGAAATGGGGGCTGTTGAAAGAATCATCGACGGAGATACAATTGTCGTTAACGGCTCCAATGTGAGGCTTCTTGGCATAAATACTCCTGAAAAAGGCGAGAAATATTACGAAGAGGCGAAAAATTTTCTCGAATCTGAGATGCTTGACAAAGTTGTCAAGCTTGAAAAGACGCAAGAAGACAAAGACTTGTATGGGAGGAAGTTGAGATATGTTATCTCGGAAAATAAAAACATAAATAAAAAAATAGTCGAGCAGGGGTTTGCAAATCCATACTTCCCATCCAGTAGAGATAAGCATTATGCAGAAATTTGGAATGCATGGTCAGAATGCATTAAATCCAATCATGGATTATGCGAAAAATCAGCTAATTATTGCGCCAGATGTGTAAGAATAAGAGAGCTTGACCAAGATAAAGATGAGATAATTCTTGAAAATACCTGCAGGTTTTATTGCTCACTTAAGAGATGGACCTTAAAGGACGAAGGCAGAAAGAAATTTATTTTTCCTGATTTTGTTTTGGAGAGAGAGGTTTTAATAAAAGTTGGAAATGGAACTAATGCAAAAAATGTTTTATTTTGGGAAGGAAAAAATTATGTTCTTACTCGAAGCGGAGACAGTGTTTTCTTGAGAGATAATGAGAATATGCTTGTTGATTGGAAGAGTTATTGATAGTATGCTACTCGCTCAGCGCAACTTCGCGAATTTTTTTAGATAACTTTAACCCACCTTGATTATCTACCATTAACTTTTAAATTTATTTAACATTAGTATTATTTTCTCAGATAAAAAATCTGCCGGGATAATAACTTGAACAATCTTTGATTGGCTAAAAATAATCTTTTACATTAATAATAATTTTGGTGTGAAGAAATTTGATAAATTGCTTGCTTTATTTTTTATCAATAAAAAGTAGCAACATGAATTCTTTTATCTCCTGAATCACAAAAATATTTAAATACCCTTTATCCTTCGATTTTTTAATGGGTTTGATAAAAAACAAAAAAGCAGTGATAAAGGCGTCGATCACAATTTTCTCTCTTCTCGCGATTTCTGCAGTTATTGCTTTTGCAACTGGAGTTTTTGCATTTACTCATGACTCAACAGCAAACATCACTCCAGATCTTGTGCAAGCAAGCACACAATATAATTTTGCGGTCGAAGTATCTAATCTTCTTTCTAGTGAAGACCCTGTAAGTGAATTTAGAATTTACATGGAATCATCTGGATCAAATCCTAATCCGTTTACAAATATAGTCTGCAACTCAAAATCTGGTTGGAACGGACCTTTTATAATCTCTAGTTCTGAAGGAGACTATTGTTTATATACAGCTCAAAGTGTTTCTGATAGAATTTTCCCAGGAGAATCAGAGGATTTTAGCTTTGATGCAGAATCTCCTAGAACAGGAAGCTGTAGAACTTTTAAATTTGAAACACGAGATCCAGATCAATTTTGGAGACCCATAGAAGACGAAGTTTGTGTTGACAATCAAGCTCCTGTAACAACAAAACAATTTGAAGGACCTCAAAAAATAGAAAATGGTGTAGAGTGGATAGATGGAATTTCAACAATTGTTCTAACTGCCGAAGATCCTCAACCACATCCGGCAGGAGTTGACGAAACTTTTTATAAATTAAGCGGACCAGTTGATGATTCTTATTGTTATAATTCTTGCGATGAATGGCAAACAAGTTCTCCAGATGGCGAGGGATGGTATGAGTATTCTGAACCTTTAGGCGATATAGAAGAATCATGCCATGTTCTGGAATTTTACAGTACAGATAATTTAGGAAACGTTGAAGATGTTAATGCAAACTGCTTCTTCGTTGATAAAACACCCCCTATAGTAAGAAAAGACGTCGGCAGACCGCAAGTTCCTTGCGAAAGTGAGAGCGAATGCGATTATTACATTTCTAGTGAAACAGATATAACATTAACCTGTGAAGACGTTGGACCACATCCTTCAGATGACGTAACAATTTACTGGAGATATAGGGTTGATAATGAAGGAAATGGGTTTGGAGATGATTCGTGGACAGATGAATTTTCGGAAAACTCAGAAGAAGCTGTATTTAGTTTCCCAGAACCATCAATGCATGAACTTGAGTATTGGTGTGTTGATGCTGTTGAAAAAGAATCTCAACATTTATTTGAAATAGACAAAGTTGATAATGAAGCTCCTGTAATAACTAAAGAAATGATAGGAGAACATCATTTAGGACAATGTCCCCCAAGACCAAACACCGATGATGAATGTTACGTAGCTGACAATAGAGAAAATGGAGTAAGCATTTCTGTTGAAGACCCAAATCAAAATCATGCCGTTAATGGAGTTTCATGCAATTATGAATTATGGTGGAAAACTGATTTAGAAACGTGCATTAGGGAATTTGACGGCACTCACCTCTACAACCCAGACACTGGACAATGCTTTGTTGAAGGCAGTCCATTCGAATATTCCAAAGATATAATATTTACAGAAGACTCAACACACACCTTAAAAATATGGTGCGAAGATGCTTTAGGAAATGAAGTTTACGATGAAGAGGATTTTTTAGTTGATTCAGCCCCTCCTGAAACATCGAAGGCTTATGGAACACCCGCTTACCCAGCAGACATAAATACCGGGGGGCAGTATCCTCACTATATCACTTCGCAAACTCCAATAACATTGACTGCAGCAGATGCAAAGGTCGGTGTTAATAAAACTTATTACAGAACTACATTAGTGGATGATAGATATTGTTTCACTGAATATAGTGGGTGCCAAAATTATGATGGAGAAATTAATGAACAATTTGTCGAATATACTAATCCTTTTACAATGGAACAATCATGCCACTTGATTGAATTTTATTCTGTTGACAAATTGGGAAATGAAGAAGAAATAAACAGGCAGTGTGTTTTTGTTGATAATACTGCTCCCGAAGGTTCTAAAGAAGTCGGATCTCCAAGCATAGAAATAGAAGAAGGAAATCTAATTGATTGGTATGTAAATACACAGACACCCATATATTTATCCTGTGAAGACCAAGAGCCTCACCCCGTAAATCACGAAACAGTTTATTGGAGATTTAGCTGGTGGCCTCAAGGATTTGATGGGCCAGTTGAATACAGTGAATGGTTTAGCGATGAAGACGGAGAAACAATAGTTTACTTTGAAGAAGATTCATGGCATGACCTTGAGTTTTACTGTGAAGACGCACTTGGAAATAAAGGAGAAATTGATTTAGAGTATTTTGTTGTTGATTCGCAACCTCCTGAAATTGAAAAAGAAATTGTAGGACCTTATGTAATGTGCAGTGAAGATGTTGACGGGGAAGACGGAAGTGATGGAGACAATGGAGAGGAACAAGTAAATTCAGTTGGAGATGAAATTGATACAATAACTTTCCCAGAGGGGGCAGATACAGGAGTTGGAGTTGCATTTGATGGAGAATTTTTGTACTACACCTATATTGATTCAAAAAATCTTTACAAGATAAGACCTGATGGAAGCGGGCATGAAGTAATTACAACTTCAGGAATTTCTGAAACAGGATTAGGCGCTTTATCTTATGATGCAACAAGAGATAAAATATGGGCTGGAACATATGGCTGTGATAAAGATAATGGAGGTCCTGTGTATTTAATTGATAAAGAAACTGGAGAAGCAACATACATGTTTTCAGTTCCATCTACATATATTACTTACTGCTTAGACGATGGAATTGCTTTTGACGCATCGGATGATAGTATTTGGTATAGCGATGATATTGCAGATACAATGGTCCATATGAATACAGATGGAACATTTTTAGGCACAGTTGATTTGGATACAATTCATCCTGATCTTGCAGACAACAGCGGAATAGCAATTGGGGGAGATAACTTTTACCTTGGAACAGATGGTCACGAAACAACAATAAGAGTTGACAGAGATACGTTAGCAATTCTTGACACTTTTGTTAACACAAATTTCAGAATAGAGGACATGGAATGCGATCCTAATACTTATTCTCCTATTGAAGTTATGTGGATAAGAGATGCTTATGCAGGACAAGTAAGAGCTTACGAAATAGAACCGGCTACCTGCGGTCTTGGTGGAGAAGAACCAGAACCTAAGCAAGACTGCTTTATAATAGACGGAGTTACAGAAATCCATGTTGATGCTAGTGACCCTGAACCGCATCCTGTTGGAGATGTAACGTGTGAATGGGGATATACTTGGGATGAAGAATTTTATGGGTGGTTTGAAGAAGATGAACTTCCATTTGTAATTTCTGGCTGGGATGAATCAAAACATGACTTAGAAATTAACTGCTGGGATGGTTTAGGGAATGAAATTAGAGATATTGAAACTTTCTTAGTCGATAAAACACCTCCAGGAATAGATAAAAAATACGGAGAGCCTTACTTCTCATGGCAGTTTGACGATTACTGGGCTGAATGGATTAGCTCACAAACACCGATTCAAATAAGTGTAGTTGATGAAGGGCCTCATTTATCTGGAATAAAAGAAGTAAAATACAGAACATCCATAGTAGAG
>JACOYJ010000040.1 GCA_016181885.1 Candidatus Pacearchaeota archaeon
TAAATTTGGTTCTGGAGCTAAAATAGATGCTCCCAAAGAATTCTTAGGAAAGAAGGTTTATGTTTTAATTAGAGAATAGATGAATTAATACGCAAAGCTGTGCAACCTTTAAAATAAGTTGTAATAACTCAATTGATATTATGTTGATTGGCATAAAAATAATTATATAGCGGGTTTGAAAAACCCTCATATTAACTTATAACATCAGCTTAATAGCCAAGCCCAATATTTCTATCGTCGCTAATTTTAACATTAATTATCTAATTTAATTTATTGTATATAATCTATACAGGTTTTATTATCAGAAGTTAATTATCAGGTCAAAACTTGAGATAGTAGTTATAATGTGTCGATGAATAGATAATATCAAAGTTAATGATGATTGTAATTGGCAATTAAATTAATTGGAGCTATGAGCGAAGCGAATTAACTTATTGATATCATTTAATTTTATGATTTTATTATTTTTTTCAGGTTATTCAAAGCCGTCTATAATGATTTATCGTTGATAACTGTTGTAATCATGCAACACAGTTGTGTGATTTATTTTCTTGTACACAAAGCATAATTAGCATGTCCTTGGCACAGTCCAGTATCATAAATGGCAGTATGCTCTTTACATACCCAACATTTCTCTCCATTCTCTCCAAAGAATCTTGGATGTGCAATCAAATCCCAGGCTCTATTGATTTCTTCTTCAGTTAATTCTTTATCACCATAGGCATTCCTTCCTAACAATTCATTAAGTTCAGACCACTCATTATAAAAATAATTGCTAGTTCTGTCACTTACTTTTCTATTAGCCACCATATTACTAGTAAATAAATATTCTATTTAAATTTTGTTGCAGCTCATCAGCATTACTTGAAAATAGACCTAGCACGCCGCTGTGCTAGGCCCTTTCATCTCAGCCATTGCGAGATGAATATGATTTAACTAAATAATTTTTTGTCTATATAAGTATTTATATAAGGCATGACTATTTTTAAAAATCAAAAAGGGAGAGTTATTAATCAAGCAATAGAAATAGTTATCAGCTCAAACGTATATAATTTTTCAGTATATCAAGCTTAATATTTAATCATCTTTAGCACATCAGAGCTGTTATAGCTACTAAAACTATCATCGAAAATTAGAGAGTTATTTATGAGATAATTATTTTCTTAGTGATTTTTTAATTTATAGTATATAATTTATATCAGGATATTAACTAACTGAAATTAATAATGCTAACCATGAATAACTATTCAACTATGGGTTTGATGAGTATTAGCAGTGTTGTTTAATTGGTGAGCATTATTCAGAGTTATGAGCGAAGCGAATTAACTTGATTTATTAAAGCAAAGATTAAAAAAGTGTTTCTGGTTCATTATTTCATGATAGACATTAAGCTGATTCGCGAGAATCCTGAAATAGTCAGAGAAAGCCAGAGAAAAAGGGGTTTTTCTTCAGAAGAAGTTGACAAGATAATTAAATTAGACCGAGAGTGGAAAGAGCTGAAGAAAGAGGTTGATGGCTTAAGGAGCAAGAGAAATAAAATTTCAATTGAGATAAATGAAGCGAAAAAATCAGGCAAGAATGCAGAAGGGCTTTTGAAAGAGGCGAGAGAAATACCAAAACAGCTTGAGGAAAAGGAAGAGCTGAGCAAAGAAAAGCTTGCTTCAAGGGATTTTCTGTTAAGGGAAATACCTAATATCATCGATAAATCAGTTCCTGCAGGAAATGCGGAGAAAAACAAAATAATAAAAAAGATCGGAAAGCTGAAAAAATTAAAGTTTAAAGTAAAGGATCATGCAGAGCTTCTTGAATCAGCTGAGCTGATTGACACGAAAAAAGCAGCTGAAGTTGCTGGTTCAAGGTTTTATTATCTAAAAGGAGAGCTGGTGAGATTAAATCAGGCAATAATTAATTTTGCGCTTGATTTTCTTGATAAGAAAGGTTTTAGTTTGATGCAGCCGCCTTACATGCTAAGGAAAAATGCCTTGGAAGGAGCAATGCCGTTGAATGCGTTTGAGGAGATGATTTACAAGATTGAAGGAGAGGACTTGTATTTAATTGGCACTTCAGAGCATGCGTTAAATGCCTATTACATGAATGAGATTATTCCTGCAAAAAAACTTCCAGCAAGATTTGCAGGCATTTCTTCATGCTTCAGGAAAGAGGCAGGCAGCCATGGAAAAGACACCAAAGGAATTTTCAGGACTCATCAGTTTGAAAAAATTGAGCAGTTTGTATTCTGCAGGCAGGAAGATTCCTGGAAAGAATTTAATTTGATATTGAAAAACACAGAATCATTGTTTAAGCAGCTTAAAATTCCATTCAGGATTGTTGTTTTATCGTCGCAGGAGCTTGGCAGGACAGCGACAAAGACAATTGACTTTGAGGGCTGGTTTCCAAGCCAGAATGCATATAGGGAGCTTGGCTCGTGCTCAAACTGCCTTGATTATCAGGCAAGAAGAAGCAATATTAAATATTCCACTTATGGAATAGTCTGC
>JACOYJ010000046.1 GCA_016181885.1 Candidatus Pacearchaeota archaeon
AAGTTAAAAAATAAGTATAATGAAAGAGATAAGAAGAAGATTAAGAGAGATTAAGCTAAAGAGTTTTAAGGCTAAGCTAGGGGGGGTTGGGGTTTTTTCTAAAGAGTTTGTCAGAATAATTTGGGTTAAACTCAATAATTGCGATGAATTGCAAAGAGAAGTGGATAAAGTTTTGAAAAGTTTGTTCACTCAAGAAAAGAGATTTATGAGCCATTTAACTATTGCCAGGGTTAAGAAAGTTAGTGATAAAAAGAAGCTGTTTGGGTTTTTGGACAGAATAAAGGTGAAAGAAATTGTCTTTGAGGTGAAGAGCTTTGAATTAATGAAGTCAGAATTGTTCCCTAAAGGACCGAAGTATGATGTTATTGGAAAATTTGCGTTGTTATAGTAAAAATTTGTCGCTTCGCGAAATTCGATTTAATAATATTTTAAACCCTCCTTGTTCTATTAACCCCCTTATTTTAGACATTAATACTTTTTCATTAGCGAAGAAATCTATTGGAGCGGATGTTTTATTTTTAGGCAAATTCTAACATTAATAATTGAAATCAAGATATGAGAGATTTCTGAGTGTATTAATCAGTGAGCTTGTTAGAGCGAGCGCTTTCTTCTACATACATCAAATTAGAAATATAAATAACAAAGAAAAACTGGTTTTATATAATTTTTGTTGTGAATTATCTATATTCTGCAATATATATCTTTAAAAATATACTTTGCAATTTATTATTTTAATGGAAGATTTCAGAGCTTATTCAGAAATACAAAAAAAATTGAGGAAGTTTTTTTCTGAAGAAAAAAATTTTGTTGAGGTGCCGACGCAGTCAAGGCTGTCAATTCTCGCTGCATGCGAAGATCCAGACACACTCGTTACTGTTTCAATAAGCGGAGTTAAATGGCCTTTGCCTCAGACTGGGCAGATGTGGCTCGAGCATGAACTTTTGAAAAATCCGTCTTTGCCCGGGGTTTTTTGCGTCACAACTTCTTACAGGAATGAACCAAATCCAATTAAGGGGCGGCACGATATTGTTTTTCCAATGTTTGAATTTGAGAGCCATGGAACAATTAAGGATTTGGAAAAACTTGAAAGAGAGCTGTTATTTTATTTGGGATTTAAAGATCCGACAAGAGTTTCTTATGAGTCTGCCTGCGAGAAATATGGGGTTAGGTCTATTGAGGATAAACAGGAAGAGGCTTTATGCGGTGAATATGGAACAGTTATGCTGCATACATTCCCTCAAAGGACACACCCTTTTTGGAATATGAAGCATGAAAGGGACGGGTTTTACAATAAAATTGATGTTTTGCTTGGAGGAATGGAAACTATAGGAAGCGCAGAAAGATCAACAAATGTCGATGAGATGTTTAGAAATTTCATGACAGTTTCTGATGGAAAATATAAACAGAAACTATTTGATGAGTTCGGAGAGGAGAGGGTTATGGAAGAGCTTGATGAATATCTTGCCCTGCCAATGATATCCAGATATGGCGGAGGAATGGGGCAGACAAGGCTCGCAAAAGCCATGAGAAAAGAAGGGTTGCTTGACTAATATTTCTCGTTGAGGATTTTAAAAATTTCTGATTTTTTGCCAATGCAGGATTTAAGTTCTTCTTGAGAAGCATCGATGATGTTTTTTAATGAGCCGAATTTTTCAAGAAGTTTTTTTGAGTTCTTTGGACCTATGCCTTGAAATCCCTCAAGTATTAATTGCATTTGTTCTTTCTTATTTAGGGATTTCTTCTTTGCGTTTAATCCTATTTCAGAATATTCTTTTTTCTTGGCTATAACAAGAAGAAATTTTGCCGTGTCTTCTGAATTTTTTGTGAAGATTATTGGGATGTTGTGCCTTAGGGTTATTGAGAGAAGAAATCCTCTTACAGCATTTGCGTTAATTCCTTCAGAATTATCGCTATATAATTCTTCTTTGTCAGCCCCCTCGATGATTAATATCTTCTTATTGTATTGCTGGAGCTCTTCCAATTGCCTTAGAAGACGCTTGTTTATCATTGAAGATATAAAATCCGAAACTGTTTTTCTTTCTATGGCAACATCTTTTACAAGATAATCAGCAACTTTTAACTCTTTTATTTCAACATCTGCCCCAAGCGACATTAATGAAGAAATAACTAAAGAATTTTTCTCCCTGTAGTCTGCTATGATTTTTGGTTTTTCAATTATCTTTATTTTGCGTTTTGAAAAAATATCGAATAGTTTTTTTGGCATTATTCATATAATAACAATATGTTTTAAAACTTTATTTGTCTTGTAAATTGGTGAAAAGTTTGGGGAAAGCCCCGCTTTTTGTTAGTCAGCAATATAAAACAAAATGAAAAAACGAGGCGATAAAAATAAATTTTTAAGGATTATTCCCATAGTTATGTTAGCTTAAAAGGTGAAAAATGATATTAAAATAAAGGTTAATCC
>JACOYJ010000022.1 GCA_016181885.1 Candidatus Pacearchaeota archaeon
AAAATATGTGAAAAAAAAATTATATAAAACTTTCTTGTAACTTAAAAGTTCACAATAGAAAATTATAACAGCGCAAAAACGACTACATTTATTAATGTTTAGCAACCATTTTCTCTATAAATAACCTATGAATATTCGGATTATCTGTCAATTCTGGATGAAATGTAGAAACAAGAAGATTGCCATTTCTTAGAAGCACTGGATAGTCCCCTAATTTAGACAGTATCTCGACTCCTTCTCCTATACTTTTGATTATAGGCGCTCTTATAAAAACCCCTCTAAATTTTTCACCCGCTTCAAGTCCAAGCGATATAATATCCAAATCTGCCTCAAAACTCTCTTTCTGCCTGCCATAACCATTGCGTTCTACATCAATATTCATAAGCTTCAAAGAAAATTGATTTGAACCAATAATATTTTTTGCAAGAATTATAAGCCCTGCACAAGTGCCAAATATAGGAAGTTGGGCATTTATTATTTCTTTATCAAGTCCGTGCTCTATCATTAATTTTCCAATAGAAGTGCTCTCTCCTCCGGGAATTATCAATCCCTGAATTTCCTTCATGTCTAAAGGTTGTTTCACGATTATTATATCTTTTTTATCAATAAGAAGCTCAAGCATCTTCACATGTTCATAAAAATCTCCTTGAAGTCCGAGAACACCTATTTTCATAGTTAAACTCCGCGAGTCTGCAATAGCTCTCCCTTTTTTAAAGTTTTTGCATCAATGCCTCTCATTGCTTTGCCTATGCCTTCAGACATCTGAGCAAGAATAACCGGGTTATCAAAATGAGTTGTAGCTTCGACTATTGCCTTTGCCCTTTCTGCAGGATTTTCTGATTTAAATATTCCAGACCCAACAAATATCCCGTCGGCGCCAAGCTGCATCATTAGTGAAGCGTCTGCGGGAGTGGCTATTCCCCCTGCTGCAAAGTTCACAGTAGGAAGTCTCCCAAGTTTTGCAGTTTCTTTTACTAAATTATAAGGAGCGCCCATTTTCTTAGCCTCGGCCATAAGTTCTTCTTCAGGCATGTTAGCAAGCTTCTTAATTGAACCCATAACACTGCGCATATGCCTTACTGCTTCTACAACATCCCCGCTCCCAGCCTCACCCTTTGTTCTTATCATAGCTGCACCTTCGCCTATTCTCCTTAACGCCTCCCCAAGACTCCTAGCACCGCATACAAATGGAACTTCAAATCTAGTTTTGTCTATGTGATGGTTTTCATCAGCAGGTGTTAAAACCTCGCTCTCATCAATATAATCAACCCCGAGGGATTCAAGTATCTGGGCCTCTGCAAAATGACCTATCCTAACTTTTGCCATCACTGGAATTGTCACTGCACCCATTATTTCCTTGATTATTTTTGGATCTGCCATTCTAGCCACTCCTCCTTCTGCGCGAATATCTGCCGGAACTCTTTCAAGAGCCATAACAGCAACTGCGCCCGCAGCCTCGGCAATTTTAGCATGTTCAGCATTAACAACATCCATAATTACTCCTCCCTTCAACATTTGAGCGAATCCTCTCTTTACCGCTTCAGTTCCTTCTTTAACTTCCATTTCGTATCCTTTTTTGCATAATTAATAGCAACTGAATAAAAGAACTGTCTTTTTTATAATTTTCTAGTCCCAACTAAAAAAGAATTTTGGACCGTGCGAAAACTTAATTGGTAAACGCTAATCTTATTTCAAAGCCGTAGAGGCAGGAGAAATAAAGATAATTGTGTCACCTCTTAGAAAAGTCAATCCAAGGTTTCTTTTTATCTCGCCGTTCTGCATTTCCTTAATGTTGTCCAAAACTAAGTTGATATGGATATCAAAAGCAAGAAGTGTTCCCACAACTTGTTTGTCTCCCTTCAGCAACACTAAAACTTCTTTTCCTTTAGAGTTGTTCAACAAATCCAATGGTCGTTCAATTCCATTAACCATAAAAGTAAATTGCAAAGTTCATTTATAAATATTTCGTAAAAAATCCAACAAAAAGTATTTAAATCAATTTTTCCCCATTCATTTATGAATCGTGGCAAAAAAACCTCTGGCGGAAAATATACGCGAAGCAGAAAAAAGAGAAAGTTTGAAATAGCCGGGCAGAGAAGAATAGTCAAGCTGGGAAAAAACAAAAGAAAAAATCTGCGAACTTTAGGGGGAAAGTTAAAAACGGTCTTATTGATGGCTAACACTGTCAATGTCGAAAAAAAGAAAGTCGAAATTAAAAATGTTCTTGAAACTCCTTCAAATAGATTCTTAGCAAGACAAAATATTATAACAAAAGGGACAATTCTCCAAACAGATTCCGGAAAGGTTAAAGTAACTAACAGACCAAGCCAGGAAGGTGTTATTAATGGTGTTTTGGTTAAGCAAGATTAAGCTATAGCAAAGGACATTAATATTATCCGGGATATAATTCATTTTTATTAGCCATCGTCAATAGGAATAATTTAAACAGTTTCAATAAGTTAATGGTTGTTTTAATTTGTTAGAGATAGTCTTCGGGAAATGTCTCAATAAAGCTTAATTTTGCTTTTTTAATATAATTGTCTCATCGATAAACAGTGAAAAGCTTATGTCGCTCTCTATAATAAAACTTTACGAAGTGCATTATCCTGCCCCGATAATTTATTCGCTCTATCTAAACTTCTTGGTAAAGATGCTAAGGCAAGAAATGAGAATCATAGCTTATAGAATGAGCAGCTTGAGCTGGCTTGAAGTTTTACTTCTTTAGACAGGCCAAGCCTGGACGGGCTTGAAATTTTACTTCTCTATCATAAAAACAAAAAACAAAAACTTTATAAAGCCAAAAAGTTTTTAAAGGATAGAATTTCACTTTAAAATAGCAAAAATTCTTAAATAAAATGGCCTTTGTCAAACGATGCCCGGAATGTGACAGCACCAATCTTACTTTTGATTCTCATCTTGGAGAAGTGATATGCAACGATTGCGGTCTGGTTGTCGAAGAAAAGATGGTTGACACGGGTTCGGATTCTGGCGGAAAATTCGACAAATCTGAAAAAAAAGGCAGAGGCGGAGCTCCCACAAGCATGCAGAAGTTCGACAAAGGCCTCACAACTAACGTCGGAGAGATTTCAGATATATACAAACTTGACCCAAAGCAAACAAGAAAATTCTTAAGATTAAAGAAATGGCAGGAAAGGGTCTCAACTTCTATTGAGAGAAATTTAAGGCTTGCAATGGCTGAGTTGAGAGTTATCGCCTCTTATCTTAACCTGCCAAATGTTGTCAGGGACGAAGCTTCAAGAATTTACAATTATGTTTTGCAGCGAGGATTGGTAAGGGGAAGGAGCATGGAATCTGTAATTGCCGCCTGTTTATATGCAGCCTGTCGTTCATACAACATTCCAAGAACATTAGATGAAATGGCAACTGCTTCAGACGTAGAAAGAAAAGAAATTGGGAGGACATATAGGTTTATTATAAGAAAACTGGGAATAAAAGTAAAACAGTCCTCTCCAAAAGACTACATTTCAAGATTCTCTAGTGTACTAAAGCTTTCGCCAAAAACACAAAACGACGCTCTTAAAGTTCTGAGAAATGCAGAAGGAGTTGAACTAACAAGCGGAAGAGGTCCTGCTGGAATCGCTGCAGCCGCTTTATACGTCGCTGCTCTGATAAACGACGAAAAAAAGACCCAGAGAGAAGTTGCTGATATTGCGGGAATAACAGAAGTTACAATAAGAAATAGATACAAAGAGCTTATAGAGAAGTTAAAGCTCGAAGACAAAATAAAGCAGAAAGAAAGGGAATTTAGTGGGAAGAAATAATATCTTCTATAGTCCAATTAATGTGCAAAACAATTTTTAGTGAAGTTAATCTAACCTAAATTGGTTAAGTTGGACAAAATTCTCAAAACATATCCAAGTTAATATAAAATTAACTCTAACTCGCTTTGATAATATAAAACCCGACTTTAAAGATTTATTTCCATTAATCTGCAAACGAGCTTTTTTCAGCTTAAAAATTCCCCTTTAAATAAACTTGCTTCACTAAGAACCCAACAACAAAAATACCCCCATTAATATTTTCTATAATCGAGAAAACCTTAACGTAGTTTGATTCTGAGCACATCAATATGCGAGCCGAGCATTTTGACTTTAGCAAATAAGACATTAATCCTGAAGTCAAGTTGCGAGTAGAGCAATTTCGCGACGCATGATACTGGACTTGATGGAGCGAAGTTGTGAGTAAGAGTGAGCGCTATATTTCGTAAATGCAGGGTACAGGATTCGAACCTGTGCAAGCACTAAGCTAATAGGTTTCTTTAAGATTATTCGCGTTATTTTCGTAAATTCTTGCCTAAGCCTATCCCGTTTGACCACTCCGGCAACCCTGCATAGGGTTTGTATGAAAATAAGAATTAAATATTGATATAAAAAGGTTTGGAATTATGGGTATTGTAAACTTAAAGGGATATGCTTCTTCTAATTTAAAATCATCTTAAAGATTGCCTTTATTTATACATAAAATTTGCACTCCTCACATTTGCTCATCGTGGATTCATTAAAATGTTAATTAAATCTGTGAACGAAAGTGAAGAGCAATTTAAAAGCTTGTAGATTTTGGTTATGCCTCGATAACTTGACAGTATCGGAATTATGTCAAGGTAGCTAATTTATCATATCTTTCCATAATCTTCTCAACATAATCGTGATCAGAAAAGACCTGTGAACCATCTGCCTTGTATCTCGCACATCCCCATCCCTGATACCACCTCAATGCATTTTCCCAGCCAGTATAAGTAACATCGACTGCTGGCTCATCTTGTATAATCTGTCCCTCTGAATTAACACTCTTAAATGCATCACACTTTAAGGTTTTGGGGGTGCTACTATAACTATCATAATTATCTCTGAGAATATGCGCTCCAACGTTAATATTTTCCGACGGGTCGTTCATTAAAATATTTACACAATCTGCTTGTGTTATCGGCAAACGAAACTCGCCGCACCAAATTCTTCCGCTTATTTGCATTAAACCATAAGAAGCGCCTTCGTCAAAAGTTATATAATCTCCGGAAGAAGCGTCAATTCTGCACGAAGATTCCTGCTGCATTAAGGAAAATAAAAGCAGCGGGTCTATCTGATAATTTTCTGAAGCAGACACAATATCAGCGACAAAATCCCTGCATTTTCCAGACAAAATTTTATCTCGCGGAGACTCTGGAGCAGAAGCTGCATAAACTATTCTCCCAACTTCTGCAAAGCTTCTTTGTTTAAATCCTGCAGCAGAATTACTAACACAAGTATCAGTCTGCCATTGACACCCAATCCCGCAAGTATCTTTCTGACATTGTTGTTGGGTATAAGTAGAACAATCAGGGGCAATAGCACCCATGACATCGTATCCGTATTGGTCTAAATAAGTTTGTGCATCTAAAGGAGCCAAACATTTTTCCTCTCCAGTATCTATTTCCTTAATTAAAACCTTATGACCTATTGGAAGATTTTTTATGCTTAAGGCAACATCTCTCGTCGGCAAAGGCAAGTCAAGATTAATATTAAAAATTGTCCTGGCGCCAAAATAAGCATCTAGCCCTTCCAGAGACTGCAATAAAGCAATGCTTCTAGAATCAATTAACGTTGGCTGGCCTGCATCAATATCAGTAATCCCAAACCACTCATCGCCATCAATAGACCACTTCCATTCATCTTCATATTTTAAGAATAATAATTCTTCATAATCAATCTTATATATTCCATCTTCAAAAGTAACTTTATCAGTAATTAATTCATCTTTATTAACAGACGCTATATCTAATAATAAAATTAATCCTGAAAAATAATTCACTCCTTCAAGGGATTTAATTAAATTTTGATAATCTCCGCTTGGAAGCTTGTCTATCCCCCTTGAATTTTTATCATAACTCGCGACCCACTTTCCCTTGTCTCCTGAGTACTTGAAATTATAAACCAAGTAAAAAGCGTTGTCTGCTAAAAATCCAGTTCCCCATACTCCTCCATCTTTTATATAAAACTCCGGAGAAACTGTGCTTAAGGAATTTGTATTTTCAACACAAGCATCTGTTTGCCACATGCATTCTTGTTGAAGTCTGCAGACATTATTCTCGCAAGAAGGCCTATATCCATAATCAGAACAACTATTTATCGAAGCACAATTATCATTTAAAACACCCTCGACAGCAACTCTGCAGGCATCTGGAGCAAGAGGGCCTTTTATTAAATAATCTTCATATTCTTTTAAATTAACTTTGCCAGGCTCAAGACATATTTTAAATCCTGTTTCTCTATTTTCAGCCAAATAAACTCCACCAATGCTAACTCTCGCATTGATGTCAAATATTATTTTAGCTCCTTCATAAAAACCTTTATCTTGAATATCATTTAGTAAATTTATATCTGAATCATCTATTAAATTTGGCTGACCAGCATCAATATCACTAATCCCAAACCATTCTTCATCGTCAATAGACCATTTCCATTCATCTTCATATTTTAAGAAAAGTTTCTGGCCTGAATCTAATTCAAAAATTTTATCTTTCTTAAATACAACCGTATCAGTAATTAACTCTGTCTTCCCCCCGATAATATCATTAAACCCTTCCCAGAATCCCTTCGATTCATCATCTTTTACTGTTCTATCCATCAAAGCTTTAAGGCCATTAGCATAACTATAACTTTTTCCATCATTGTTAAGCTTCCTTATAAAAATTAAATCTCTTTCATCAGGTGTTTTTTTATCATAAGCTCCTCCAATAGCAGCTTCCTGCGATGTCTTCATCCAATTTTCTTTATCAAAAGACCATCTCCAAATCCCTTGGCTGAAAGAATAATAGGTTGTAAAAGTTCCGGCAATTCCGTCGTCAAATTCAAATATCGGCGATGAATAAGTTTTATCTATCTCATCTGTTTCATTTGGCTTAGCTTCTTCAGGCTTTCCATAAATCGACTCATAAGCCGAGATAGTAAGCTCCTTGTATGCATTTCCTCTCTGCAAATAAGCCTCTCCTTTGTGTCTGCTCCAGAACAGCTTATTGTTAATAAGCAAATCTGTAAGATTATTTATTCTCTTTTGAATATTTGTTTCAGCTTTTATCTTTGAAATAATCAATCCATATTCTGGTTCATCAATGTAATTCGGGCCTTCTGCTAAAGCCTGCATTGCTGCTTCTTCCTGTTCTTTTAAAATCTCGCCTTCTATATTCAAATTTTTAATAATACTTTTAACAGAATAAGTATCGAGCCAGCACTTCATATTTGCATTGCATGTTCCAACCTTAACCCATCGGGCATCCTGCCCTCCAGCATTGGCATCATATCCCTGCCCAGGATCTTTTGTAGCGCACATTCTTATAAGCCCTTGATTATAAATTGCGGGGTTCAAAGCATTAGAAGCTCCTTCCTGCAAATTAGGATTGATTAAAGAATAAACATTCCTGCTTCCAGCAACGCAGTCTGTTTCAGACTTAATATCTCTTCTTTCAGCTTCCTGTTGTATATACTTTTCAGTCAAATAATTTAATCCAAAATCTGTTGTAACCTCCTTAAATCCACATTCCTCCTGATCATTAACCATAATGCAAAGTTGCTTGTATCCTGAAGGGGCTGTGAAATCCAAAGTATCTGTTGCAAAATCTCCCTTAGCAATATATCCCGAAGCCAAATTTCTGGTTAATCCTGTATCTCGATAATAAGGATCAGATTCTCCTTTAAAATAAACCTTGAAATAAGCTCCTCTATCTTTGCCGGCAAAAATATGGTAGAACACTTTGTATTGCGATTGCGGAGGATTTGTAACTGTTGTATAAGGTATTTCATCAAATCTCCCTGTAAATTGAGGCGGCGAATCAGGCTCAGTCAAAATATCTAAGGCATTTCCGTTTGTGGGAATAACTCCTGAAACATAAGCCTTGCAAATTTCTCCGCCAACATTTTCTGTAGCTCTTGATTGGAAACTCCTAAATGTGTCATCTGCATAATATTTGGTGAAGTAGTTTACAGAGCTTTCTGTATTCTCTAAAGCAGTTTTAACCCCAAGATATTCTCCTCCGCCGCGAGTATTTTGCCCGAATATAATTTCAAGCGCTTTTGGAACAGCTATCTTGGCAAAAGGCGCAGCATTTCTCCAGAAGAACTCGCATTTATACAAACTGTAAATCTCATCGCAAATTCCAACAGTTTCTCCAGTGTCTATTCCATGCTGCAAGCATTGCATATAAGATTTATGAACAGAGAGCCATCCATCTAATCCTGCCTTTACTCCAGTCAAGCAAACAGGAATATAAACTTCAGGGAAATTAGGTAGGCAAAGCGCAATGCTCCCGATTATTCCTGTCTGCACAACATCCTGCACCGGGAATTTTCCATTCAAATCGCATCTTGAGCTTGGGCATATAACAGGGTCGCAGACATTAAACAAAATTCTGCAGTCAGTAGGAGACATGAAATCCTGGCACTGAATATCCGGAATATCAACTGCTGGCGCGCCAACTCTTACTCCTTTTGCCTTAGAGCCAATGTCAATTCTGCTTTGCCCGTGAAGTCTAGATGCTGTTTCAATTGCATTATAAGCTTCTCTAACAAGTTCAGAAACTTTCGTAGGCTCAAGATTGTTAAACTGATTGTAAGGCATTCTCGTCCCAGTGTTTATTAACTCGCATATATCATCGCTTCCTTCATTCTCCTCAATCCCATTCTCGCCGACATTGCATAAAGAAAAACTTCTTACTTTTCCAGATTCATCATAAGATTGTATTGCTCCAAATGCAGGCAGAGTGTTTGTTATTTTAGCATACCATCCATTAGCCAAATCAAAAGGAACTATTGCAGGCAGTCCCTTATTCGGTTCTGTTTCATAATATTTTATTACAGGATAAGTTGTTCCTTGAGAATATTTGTAAGGGTTTTGATATGATGAAGAATCGTATTTTCTATAGCCAAACTGCCTTGTAATCTCTTGGTCTGCATCTGAAACTTTTATCTTTCCGTTCTCTTGCCCTTCATACTTAAATGCTTTCACAGCCCCCAGCTCGCTGTCTTTTCCATCTAAAATAAATAAGTAAGTGTCAGAACCATATCCCTGTATTTTTGCCTTGTAAGATTTTCCGCTTTCGAAATAGCCTTCTCCGCCAATAACATCGCTGCTTGTTATCATCCATCCATTCCATCCTCCTTTTATTGCGCCTTCGGAAACAGCCCAAGAAACATCCGGAGTTCCGCTGCCAATTCTTCCAATTTCGCCGGCCAAAGAGCTGACTTTTATATTTGCGTTATTATTTTCAAACAAATCTTTAAGTGCTGCATTAAGCCTTGCGCCGCTCATTAAATTCAAACTCTCGCTTCCTTGAACTCTGCAATATAAATCCAATTGCCTGAATTCTTCTATGGAAACTCTGGATTTATTTAAGCCATCTGCAAACTCAGTAATATTTATTTTATCATCCTGCATTTCAACAAATCCATCGCTGTTGTCATCCATTCTTGAAATGCATTGTTTTATTCTGCTCCTGTAATCGCTGTCAACATATCCGTTTAAGAAACAAGCGTCATCAACAACATTCTCGCCAAGAAGATTTGTCTTATCACATTCAGCTTGTATGTTTTTTATCTCCTCATTTAAAGTATTCTGGAACCCGTACCAATTCTTAACTTCTTCATTTATTGCATCTGCATTTTGATATAAACAATCATCAACATTTCTATATTGCTTCTGGTTCACCATATCGGTGCATCTTTCATACCACCCATTTGGGCCTCTCATAACCTCTCTTCTTGCAATTGCCTTGCCGTCTTTATTCTCCAAGAAATTCTTTATCATCAAAGCCGCGCTTGTTCCAATGCAGGCAGTCTTCATTCCCTTAACTATCTGCCCAAGCTTCTCTGACTTTTCTTCAAACTCTGCAACAGTTTTATTCAATTGCTCTATTTTTTTTCTTGCTTCATCTGGAGTAAGCTGAATTCCTCTCTGCTCTATTCCTATTTTGAAGGGGAAGCTTGCTTTAGCTTCTGTTCTGCTTATTTCATCATTAATTGAAACCTTGGCAACCCTCTTCAAATTTATTTTTGCAATGCTGACTTTAAAGCCCTGCCCTACATCAATTGTCTGGCCTAAATTAATTTTTTTATTTTCAGATTCAAACAAGAAATTTCCAATTCTGTCTCTCCAGCTTGTAGGAGTAATCAAATTAGCAGTAATTTCAGCCCAATCCTCATCAAGATTATTTATTTTTATATATTCGCCGTACGGTTTTTTGCCTGCGTCAGTCACTGATGAAGTTCCGCTAATAGTTATGCAGCTTCTGCTGCTAGAAGTATATTGACACGCCTTTCCAATTTTCTCTCCAATTGCAGTACATTCTTTTTCGGTGCAAAAATCAAAAATATCTTTTCCACAATCCTCACAAGCATTTTTATCCGTTATTCCCAAGACTTTTTCCCTAAGTCTCTTAGTAAATGCTGTGACAAGAACAGAGCCTTCTGAAAAATTCTTCCCTCTTAAAGAAATTGCTAAATCTCCATATATATTTATTAAATCCCACCCATCATACTTTCCCCCTTTAACTTCCATTTCAGAAACATTCATCCAATTTTGCTTGTCAAAAGACCATAACCACCCTGCCGGAGAAATCTCCCTGTACCTAAAAAACACATCATGTTCCAACTGGTCATCATATTCAGATGGAATGGTAAAAATAGTATTTGCTGGCGATTCGCCAGTCACAGCAATCTCATTCCTCATTCCTTCCAAATAAAAAGGCTGGCCATATCTAAGATCAACAACCTTCCTCACCCCATTAGGTCCTGTAATCGCAGCCTGAACTCCATAATCATCAAATTTAGGATAAGAAATTCCCTGGAAAGAAATTTCTTTTATCTTGTTGTTGATTGTAACGTGCTGTGTAACTTTTTCTGGATTTGAAAACAGCAACGGATTTTCACAAGCCTGCTTAAACTCTGCAAGAGCTTTTGAATTGGGATAATCTCTCTTCAATTCCTTGCAAAGTTCAGCTGCAGTTCTTTTCTGTTCTATTTTGCCATTCAAATCAATAAGCTCTTTATATGCCTCTTCTCCTTTGGTTGTCTGAGCATTATCAGGATATTTCGCACTTGCAAACCCAGAAATTACAGTATTATAATCTGCAGACGCCTTCTCATACAGCTCAAGTATTTTTGGATCTAAAGTCTTGTCAAATGCGTCTTTAAATCCTATAACACTGACCTTCTTGCCCTCAACATCGTCGGTTTCAGAAAATCCTATTTTATTGTAAGAGTTCCCATCAAACATATACTGATAGGCATTCGTCGTAGTGGCCACTAAATTTCTTCCAAAATTAGCCAATAAATCAGCAAGGCTATTGCCGCTTATCTTTTGATATTCGTAAGAATCCACAACATTTGAGATATCTTTTAATTCATCCCCCGTCAACTTATCTTGTTTTATAGGCATAGCAAATGTGTAAATGAATAATTTTTCCTGATTATAAGAATCCTCTTCTGTTCCAACATATCCCAAATAAACTGTTTTTTCCCCGCCGTCATAAAGTTTGTCTCCAGTTTGAAATTCTCCTTCAATTCCATCTATCTTTAACTTAACTTTAGGGCTTATAGCCAAATCAAACTTATTAGTTCTTTCATCCTCTCTGCATCGTATGCTTGCTTTTTCAACAATGCCTTGTTTCTTAACTTCAGTTGCCCTGCATTTTCCATCTAAGAAATCCTCGCCTTCAGCAACCTGGACAATCTCTCCGTTAATATTTAATCTTACTCTTCTCTCAGGAACAACCAAATCATCCAGTTTTATCTTAAAACCCGCCAAGCAGTCAAATCCAGGGAGATAAATCTTGCTTGACTCTTTTCCCTCTTCAAGATAAACATTTGCAATTTCCCTGCTATCAGTTCGCACAGAAATTCTTGCCCTGTCAGCGCTGATGTCTGTTGCTCTTAAAAATGCTCTTGCGTTCCAAAAACCATATTGGTCTTTCTGGAATTCCCACTGGCTGTCTGTCATCAAAGGAAGATAAAGTCCGACCTTCCCGACGCCAAATGCATTCGTCAAATCATACCGCAAAGTTGCAGTTATATTTCCTTCAACAAAAGCAGGCATCGCAGATGCATTCTTCTGCTGTTTCAAAACTATAACAGCATATCCCAGCTTATTCATCAAAGGAGTTGTTACATCAATATCGTTGCTGTCTCCTAAAGCAACTCTCTGCGCATGAAATCCTATATCCCTTACATCGCTAGAATATTCTCCGCTAAGTCTTACGCTGTTTATCGCGTCAACTCCAATTAATGGATTTATCTTCGTTGCAACAATCTGGCAGAAAACCCTGGCATCCTGCTCTTCAAGCAAATCGCTTCTTACAACAGCAGGAGAACATCCAAATGGCGCTAGTTGCAGCACAAAGTCCTGTCCAGAATCACAATATTTTCTCTCTATCTGCGTCCCCTGATTAAAAAATGTTCCAAGCCCATACCTCGAGGAAGTAAACCTGGCATCTGACTCCCTATACTCTGCAGAAACCTGAGACATAACTAAAGCCAATACTAACGCAAGTAAAATAAGCTCTTTCCAAAATTTCATTATCTAAAACTCACCTCCAAAGATTTATCATTGAACAATAAATAGTTTATCTGAAGCTGTTCCAGTGAATCCGGATTTGGAAGGCTCTCTGCATTTATATCAACATTCTTGAAGTTCTGCAATTGGGTATCTGAAACATAATAGTTCTGCCTCCCGCCTCCAGTTAAAGCATTTGAAACTATTTGTTCAGGCACTTCGACATCAAAACACTTTTCCTTAGTTAATCCAAAAACTCCGCCAAACCACCCGCGAGGAACTTCAACGCACTGTTCCCTTACACTAGAGCCAAGTTTCAAAGTTGAATTCTTATATGCCTGCACTTCAATTAAATAATCTCCTTCAACTAAATTTATAGTTTTCTGTTCCGGATAAAAAATAGTTGATGAACTGTCATTTGAAATAAAACTTATCAATGCTGCCTGATTATAAGGCCTGCCATCAAGCTTAAGAGATACATTAACCTGGCTAATTTTTTCAAGATAAATTTCTGCATTTCCAGAGCTGACTATGGAAATAGTTTCTTTGGCATCAGCATATCCTTCTGCCCTTGCCGTAATTCTCCCGTTTATGCACTGGGGAAAACTTGCCTCCAAAATGCCGTTAACAGATTTCCCTATGTAACAATTTGTATTAGAGCACTCATACGAAACATCTGCATTGAGAGGTCTTCTTTGCGTATCGTAAACTCTGACTTTAAAGTCTGTGTTCAAGTACTGGCATAATTCTGGAATCTCAATGTTAACTGCTTCTGCGCTATAAGGCTCTCTAGCTTTGTTTCCCTTTATTATTACAGCAACTGGAAATTGGAAAGTTTCATCTCCTTCATTCACTTGAATAACAACAGGATACATTAAATCATAAACATAATGATAATCAACATAGCAAAATCCTAAAATCCCAAGCCCTGGCTGATTGCCTACAGGAGAAGAAATCATCAAGGGCCCTTCGCTTGGATTTACCTCAAATGAGTGTGTCCAGTTCATAGAATTCACAAATCTCACATCAGCATCAATTCCCTTAACCCTAAAGTATTCATCACCACGGCCATTTGTGGCAATAGCGAGAGTATTGACTTCTACCGCCTCTTCCAATCTTGAGAAAACTTCAGGAGCATTCCATGTTAAGGGGCTGCAGCTAAACTCAACTCCTTCCATTGGAGCATATAATCCTAAAATATCTAAGCCATACTGTTCCAAGAATAATTCCTGCTGTTCTTTCTTATAAACTTCAAACGCAGAATTATACAATGAACCAAGATTAGACTTCAAAATCACTTTATGAGTATCTATAAAAACATTGTCAGGATCTTTATTTATTGAGAGCCTCATATTAAGATTTACTTCAACCTCATCATCCCTTATGACCGCCCTTGCGCTTGACTCCCCCTGCTTTATTGAAAATCCTTGCGCATAATAACTGTCAAAGTTGCATCTCGAAATTCTATCTGCAACAAATTCAGACAATTGCTCCTCCATAATTCTCTTGCTTGGAACCTGCTCTTTCTGAAGATTATTTCCTGAAAGATAATACCAATAAGGAATGTCTGTCCCAAAAAAATCAAGATGTGAAGAGAAAGGCGAGTAAAAAGAGCCGGGTTCAAATTCAGGCAGTTCTATATACCCTCCTTGATCTTCAAGCAGCCCTATTCCCAAACCAGCATCTTCTTCTAAACAAGATAAAAAAGTTTCGTAAACTGGCTGAACCTCTGCAGGCAGCTCATCTTCACCAGTTCCCCTATTAAAAACAAACAAGAAAAACAAAACCAATGCTATGGCAATTATTCCGACAATTATAAAAATTGTAACTTGCCCAAAATTATTCTTAGTCATTTCAGCATCCATAAATTCACCCCGGTTTTTTTATTCTTTCAACTTTTTCATCAAGAGCCAATTCCATAAGCCACTTGTCAGCAGTATTCCAGTGAAGATTTAATTTTTTAGCCACATCTGAACTAGTCATGACTTTCTCTTTTTTAAACAAATTTAAAATTTTACTTTTTATAGAATTGGGAGAGTCTTCATCAAAGTTTATTTTTCTAAAGTCTTTTAATTCAATAACTGGAACGCCCAAAGCCGCGTCTTTTTCTATGCATATGACTTTATCCACTTTCTCAATTGGATGTTTATGCAGTAAAAAATTTGACGATTTTATCTCCAATTCTACTTTAACCTCTTTTCCGTTTTCTAGCATTATAAAATCTGGAAAACTTTTGGGGCTTTCCTTTATTATCTTTGAGAATCCTAGCTTCTTATAGTTTTTCCTAAACCAGTAATTTAATTCAAATTCATTCCTAATTCTTTTCATTTTTACCTCTTTTATCAATAGATATAAGATCAACCATCCAATCATACTTGTATTCTTGAATAACTGGTGTAACCTTTATATCTTTAATAGTATCTGGAAATTTTTGTCTTATTTCTCTTACAGTTTCATCAAATTCCTTGTAATCTTTTGAGCAAACTCCAATAGTAAAATCAAACTCCCCTGAATTTTTTGCAACATAAATGATCTTTTTATATGACTTAAGGTAATTAACAAGCTTGATTTCATCTTCTGGGTTGAGATTGTAGCACGAGAATAAAACATACACATAAAGAGGGTATCCTAATCTTTGAGGATTAAGCAAAGTGTGATGTGCCCTAATAACTTTTAGTTGTTCTAGCTTCTTTATTCTGTAAACAACAACATCTCTTGGCAGTTTTGTGTTTTTTGCTATTTCAGCTATTGTCTGCCTGCAGTTTTTCTGCATCTGCTCAAGTATTTTCCTATCTTTTGAATCAAGCTTAACTTTCTCCCCATACTCTAATTCCATAATCCGTATAATAAAGAACTATTTATAAATTTTACCTTATTTTAAGTAATTTTTATTGAATAAGCTTTTATATGGTGGTTGTTGAAAATCTATAGTACTTAAAATGATGTTAAAATGACAAAACGGGCGTTGTTCGTAGTTAGTTATTTTGCAACAGCGGGTTTTATGTGCTGGGCTGCAGTGGAGGGTAGTAATAGGTATATGAACACCGAAGATTTTCTTCGAAAAAACCCCCCAAACCAAAAATATGCAAGAGTGTTTGAAATAGAAAAAACTTTGGGCATTAACCACACAATAAGTCTTGAAAAATTTTTAGATACTAATAGAACCAATGCATTAACAAACCTGGCAAGAACACTTGTACATGAAAGAGATAGTTTAGTTGCTTCTTATAACTCTCAGGATATACAAAATAGAAAGTCAACAATTCAAAATCAGAAAGAAAACAAGGATTTCTTTTATGCTCTGGGGGGATTAGCCCTTTCTATTCTATCTCTTGCATATTCTACTCTTTCAAAATCAAAGAAAGAAACAAAATGAAACCCAAGACAAAATACATAGCTTTAGGCTTAGCAGGACTTATTGGCACTGGCTTAGGCTTTAAGGGTTGGATGTATAGTGATAAATTAATGAAAGAAAATTATAAATCAAATCCAGAAATTGAGAGAGTAATTCACATTGATATTGAAATGCAAATGTCTTATTGGCCATTAAGACATATAGAGGATTCTAGTCTTGAATACTTTTGTTCTAAAACTCAAGATATCTGTAAAAGAATGAAGGAGCTTAAAGCTGAACAAGAGATCTTGATAACAAAAACAGATTATGACACCAAAAGAGGAGTTTTTGATAGAATTGACAATAAAGCTAATTGGTACTTTGGTATTGGCTATATTTCAACCTTGCTATCCCCCTTTTTATTAGGTTTTAGTATTTATAATTTTTTTAGTAAGAAAAAGTGTTGAGAAAATAAAGTTTTCTTGTATAAATGTTTCTTAGAAAAAGATAAATAAAACAAAAAATAAAAAGCGGTTACATTCCGCCATATCTGCTAGACCTATAATAGCTGAATCCGCCAATAAGTATTAATATCCCGCCAATAAGGGTAATCCACTTATCAATACTGTCAAAAAAACCTGGCATGGCAATAAACCCTAATGCTGAATTTATGAAATACAGGGCAAAAATCAAATATACAAACAGCAGCAGGGTCCTATTTCCTCTCGTCATCATTTTTATACCTCCTTTAATCCTTTAATATTGCATATAAAAGGAAAACGAATATTTAAATATTTATAGTTCTGTGGACTTATGTTTGGCCTCATAGGCTAATGGTAGACCATGTCCTTGACGTGGACAATGCCCCAGTTCGATCCTGGGTGAGGCCATTTTTTAAAATGAGTTATCAACAACCTTTTTAAAGCATATTTTTCTATCAACTCTATTAATACAAAATGAAGATTCCGAAAACAACAAAAAGATACTGTCCTTACTGCAACAAAAGAACAGATCAGAAAATAAAATTAGTTTCAGCTGGAGCAAAGAGAGGAACGCTTACGCGGGGAAGCATTTCAAGAGCAAAAAAAAGAGGGCTTGGGAGAGGAATAGGAAATAAAGGAAAATGGGGCTCTAAGCCTGCGGTTTCAAAATTCAAGAGAAAATCCAAGACAACAAAAAAGACAAATATAATGTATACCTGCCAAGTCTGCAAAAAGTCAAAGTACAGGCAAGGCAGAAGAAATAAACGAGCGGGAAAACAATTGCAGGAATAAAATGAGAAATGGCCTAATCGTTTCAGTTAGCGGGGGATTAATATTGGGAGGAAGTTTTTTAGGATATTACATGGGGAAACATTATAATGAACCAACAAGCATAACTAACTTAAATGTTAATCCAAAAGGTCCAGCAGTTATAGCAGTATATAACAATAATTGTGTGCCTCCTAAACAAAAAGTCTTTGTTGAATTAAAGCGAGGTGAGTTCGTTAGTGTTGAAGAATATAGAAAAATTGAAGCAGAGGAAATAAGAGAACATCCTGAAAGATATCCCATAATTAAAATAAAAATTCCAAGAGAGGTGCAAAAATAAAATGAGCAATAATATGGTGAATATTAATATATTAAAAATAGCTGATAATGATAGTAACATCCCCCATAGCAACACTAATAAAAAAAGTTTTTGCATTAATAATTATAAATTAAACGGGTTCAAGACTTTCATCGGAGGCCGAGGTTATTGGGAAGCGAGAAAGGTTGTTTATGCACAACGCCTTCACAATGGCCGAGCAGAGAGAAAGTCGCTCGAGGGATATAAAACCGGAGTTTTACGGGATAAAGATTTCCATCAGAGACATAAAGAGGAAATCGCTCGAGGGAATCTAAAAACCGTAGATTTTAATGCGATTTTAATCAGAGGCAATTTAAAAAATCGCCCAACAGCAAATAAAGTGGAAAATCAAAAAAAACCGCGAGGTTGTTTTTAAATGGCACAAGCAAAGAAAAAGCAAAAATTCTTCGACGTTGAAATCCCTTTAATAGGCAAAACAGCGCAATTATTTGCATACACATTAGAAGAAACTCATGGGAGGAATATTGTCTACGACCTGACAAGACTATTGAGGGGGAAAAATGCCATTCTTACGACAAAAGTCGAAGTCAATGGTGACAAAGCAATTGCTGTCCCAAAAGAATTCAGAATTCTTCCTTACTTCATGAAAAAAATGATTAGAAAGGGAACAAATTACGTCGAGGATTCTTTTTCAACACCCTGCAAAGATGCTGTATTGACGATAAAGCCTTTCTTAATTACAAGAAGAAAAGTTTCAAGAGCTGTTAGAAAAGCTCTGCGAATTAAGGCCAAAGAAGTTTTAATAGAATATGTTAAAAATAAGACAGCAAACGAATTATTCGATGAATTAGTTCAGAATAAGCTTCAAAGGCCTTTAAGCCTTAAATTGAAAAAGATTTATCCTCTTTCTTTATGTGAAATAAGAGTTTTCAGCGTTGCTAAATCTTTGGATAAAAAACAGGAAAAAGTAGAAAATCCAAAAGCTGTTGTTGAAAAAACAGAAGAAGTTAAGGAAGAAAAGTCAAAAAAGAAAGTGAAGAAGAAGGAAGAAAAAGAGGAAGATGAAGAAAAATAAATTTGTGGTTTAATAAACTTTATAAATAATCCATTCTGCAGTTCCTGGAAGTTCTTTTCTAAAACCGCTTTCTCTAGGAATAACGGGAACATTTACCCATGAATCCATCCATCCTAATTCAGTATTTATTAAATAATGTCCATAAGGGTATCTTTCATCAATGCCTATAAATATAATAGAGCCTTCTCTTGATATTAACTCATTTTTTCCATTAGCTCTTTCAAAAGAGTATCTTAATCCTCCATTTCTTAGTGCTTTTACAATAGAGTTATTATAATACCCTCTTTTTATGGCGTGCTCTGGATGAACAAAAAGTTTTTTAGCATTTTTATAAGAATCTGTTACTGCAAAAGCTACACATGCAATTGCACACCCCATGGGGTCTTCTTGGGTTACTGATTTAGATTTCATATTCTAATTAAAAGCCTGTGGAGAGAATTGAACTCCCGACCTACTGCTCTCTTATGAATTTATTCACTACAAGGCAGCCGCTCTACCACTGAGCTACACAGGCATTTACGAATTTTAAAGAAGAAAATTGCTTTTAAATTTATCCTTGTTGTAAAGTAAACCCGCAATCTCAGCATAAAAAATTACTCACTCCTATCGTCGTGTATTTTATTATTAATATTAATGGCAAATCTGCGAATGAAATGAGCAGTTATTGTAAAGGACATTGATATCCCACAAAGATACAATCTATGAATAACATATTATTAAACCAATAATTACCTTTATCATTAATAAGAGAGGGGCGTCCAACCTAATATGTTTTTATCAATATTAAATTTTTAGTTTTATTTGATAATTAAGGTAAATGTTTATCTGGGGAAATTGTTTCATCTTGCAACTTTATACTCTTTAAACTCCTTGCGATAATAATGATAAATTAATTAAATTATGAAATGTTTTGTTATGAACTTGGCTTAACACTCGCTTAAATTGCGCTCATCCTGTTCGCAGATTTAATTAAGTTTTTTAATAAACTGACAAAGCCCCGCAAGCAAATATCTTAATAAAATCTCCTTTACATTTTTATTTTGAAAAATAACAACTCCGCGCCTAAACCTTTAAAACGCGCTTTTGTCTAAGCAATAAATGTCAAAAACATTGATTAATATCCTGGAAGCAACCACTATATGCGCGATGGCTATTGCCCTCTTTTCTGGGGGATATTGTTTATATAAAAGAAATACAGACAACATTTTCTTTAAATATCTTATTCCAAGCTCTATAATTTTAACAGCTGCCTCTGGCTTAGCTTCAGAAACAATAAAAGAGATGGCATGAAAAAATTTTAAAAGCCGCCTTGTCTTAAAAAATTATGAATCCGGAAAAGAGGTTTCATCATTCTTTTACAAATATAGGGCTTTCAAAAATAGTCGAAGTAAGCGAGAGAGCGAGGCTTCTTGCGCCAGAATACGAGCAAAAAACAGGTCAGCCATTTATATATTTCCAGAGAGGGGAGTCTAACTTAATTGTTCCTGAATACATCAAAGAATCAATTATGCTGGCTTTATCAAGCAACAGAACAAAATACCCAAAATCCGGCGGAGAGCCGGAATTTAAAGACTCTATAATAGACTATTGCGCAGAATCTGGAGTAAATTTAGAAAGGGACAATATTGTAGCAACCTACGGAGGCCAAGAAGGGCTCCAGTTGGCATTCTCTTTATTTAGAGGCTCGCGGGCAGCCGGATTTGCGCCATGCTGGAGCGCCATGCTTGATAATATCTTCCCTTACTGTGAGATAAACTTTTCTCCAATAAATTTTTATGAAAAAAACGAAAAGTTTGCATTTAATAAAGGAAAATTAGAAGAAGAAATAAAAAAAGCTGATTTGTTTTATCTCAACAATCCGCACAACCCAACTGGAAAAGTCTTCTCAAGAGATGAGCTGGAGACAATAAATGATTTATGCATAAAGCATGATGTTCTTGTAATTTCCGATGAGCCATACAAAGATATAATTTTTGACGGAAAAAAACATATCAGCTTTGCTGAGCTGGAAAACCCAAATGCGGTAAGTGTTTACACATTTTCAAAATCATTCGCTTCAACAGGCTTGAGAATTGGATATACAATAAGCAAAAACAAAGATATCATAAAAGCAATGACTCTTGGGAACTATACTCAAACAGCGGCGGTTGTTACCCCGTTTCAAATAGCATTTTCCAAAGTCTTGAGAGAAAAAGAAAAAACCAAATCATGGCTTGAAGAATTAGCGCAAGAATATGGGCAGAGAAGAAACGTTCTTTACGAAGAGCTAAAATTCCTGTCTGCGCCAAAGCCAGAGGGGGCATTTTATTTTTTTCCTAATCTAAAGGATTTTGCGGGAAATATTAAAAATCCGGATAAATTTTTTCTGGAGTTGTTTCTCAGCAATGGAATAGCAATAGTTCCTGGAACAGCTTTTGGAAAAGACTACAATTCAAGCATAAGGATTTCTTTTTCTGAAACAAACAAAGAGCTTATTAAAATCGGCGCTGGAAGAATGAAAAAACTCCTGGAGGAAAGAAGAGAATGATAACTCTGACCAATAAGATAATAGTTCCTGCAATAGATATTGACAGCTACGACCATGTTAACTTCAGCAATTATCTTAGATATTACCAAACCGGCCATCAGACATTGTTCAGGGAATGCCTGGGGTTAAGTTACAGAACATTGGAAGATACATACAAAATAAGGGCTGTAATAAGGCACGCCGAAATAAATTTTATAAGAGAATTATTCGCCGGAGATGAAATCACAATAAATACAATTGTCAGCAGATTAGGAAACAGCAGCATGACTAAAAAGCAGTCAATAGACAGGGGGGAAACAAGAATGTCTGAAGCTGAATTTGTTACTGTATTCACAGACTTAAATAAGAAACCAATAAGAATTCCAGACTGGATTAGGGCAAGAATAAATAATTTCTTCAAAATCGAATAATTTATATACTGATTGATTTCTCCTAGTAAAATGACTGGAGTAATAACAAACTAAAATGAAATTAATAAAACTCCTATGTGGGAAAAGAAAAGAAATTTCACCGGAAGAGTTGGCAAAAGAAGCAGAAGAACAAAGAGAAAATATGGAAAATAGAGAATTGTATTATTTAGCCAGAGATGCAAGAGGCCCTTTTAAAAGTAGAATAGGCCGTACAAGCCATATAGATATATATGAAAACCCAAAAATGATTGACGGAAAACGATATGTGCTAACTCATGAAGTCTTGCCAAATGAAGAGGGAGTTACAGACATGGTTTATTTTCAAGGAAGCGATTTTAAAGTAGTAATGAGTGTTTTTAGTGAAGGCTCAGTTTATATTTCACACTGCGTGGGCAATAAAACAACAAAAGAACTGAAGAAGTTGCTTCAGGAAATGGGAAAGTAAATAAAATGACGCGAGATTTATCTTTAATAACGCAACCCTATAGCGAAGTTTTAGGTATACTTAGAATGATTTGCGAAATTGATAATTCTAGATTCAATTATTGGTTTTCTGACAAAAAGGATGATGCCACAGCACTCTCAGAAACATTGAAAAGAGATTTAGAAGAATATAATCCCCAAGAGCTTTATTTATCCGGAAAACCAGCCAGCACTCCTGGTTATTGCAAAGACCCATGGGAGAACGAAATTATTCCGTGTGCAAACAGACTAAGCGAATCAGAAATAGAAAAAGCAGTAATTATGTTAAGTACAGAAAAAATTCCTAAAGGTAATGAATTTATGTTCTTAAAGGAATTAGTAAGGGGAATAGATGAATATATAGAAAAGGCAGGAAGCAATAGAAGATATTCCCGTATATTAATAACACCTCAAAATTATTTGCAGATATTTTATGATAATAACGAAGGAACAATGCCAAATTGGGGTGGATTTAAGGGCAGACAAGATGGAATATTGGTTTTGGATAGAAATAAATAACAAGATAATTTTATTCATAGTTAAAGCCATCAAATCAAAAATAACAACTCCGAAATATTTAAAAACCACTTTAATAATTGAATTAAATGACAGCTCAAATTTCAGGTATAAAAGGTCTTATTGGGGCAGTAGAAAAAATTGTCTTAACAGATGAAATAAAGCCACGAGTTAAAATTTTATTTGCAGAAACTCCGACATCTGGTAGATATCAGCATTTAATAATAGATTTTAAGGAATTTTTAAATAACGAACTCAATGATAATTTTGATGAAAGAATAATAGCGGAATTAGGCCAAAGGGGGATTCATGGTCTGCCTGAAGTGCAATTCAGAAGAAGCGGACAGCCAAGTTATGATGGGTTTTTGATGCGAGGTACTTTTCCTAATGCTGTTGAAATTCAGCCATTATCTATCGGTGATTCTAAGGCAATATCTTCGTACACTCAACATTTAAAGCAAGAGCTTGATATTCCTTAACAAAATAAATATCGCCACATTTTTTTATTTTCAGTTAAGTATATCGCAAATTATTAATTTTTTAATAACTTGAACTCGCTTTGATTAGATTATCTCAGCTTAAAACAATTTCTCGCATTAATGCCGTTTTTGTGTGAAGAAATCTGCTGAATGAAATCTCGGAACAAACTCCAATATTTACTCACACTCAATCTTTTGATTGGAAAATGACGTCGCTTACTCCACCATAACGGCTTTTCCATCATCAATTAAAATCTTCACGATTTCTCTTGGCAGATTTGCAATATCTCCCTTGTGGAATGGCCCCATTCTCTCGCCGTCAATATTCATAAATTCTGTAACGTCTTCCTTAAAACTGACCATTTCATTTCTTGCCTCTTCTTTGACTCCGTTCAAGCCGCCATCAAGTTTTTGGTCAGCGGCTTCTATGCATTCCATCATGTCCTCAAATAGCTCTTTTTCCAGTTTAAGCATATTCTCAAAATCCTGCTTGGAAATCCCGGTCTCTGAAGCAATTAAAACCAAATCAAGAATTTTCTTCCTTCTTCTTAAAATAAGCTCTTTAAAAAGGGTTATCGCGTTTTCAAGCTGTTTCTTGGTTTTAATTATAACATCGGAAAACTCGTCAGCATCTTTAGAAGCCATCGCCTTTTTATCTTTAAGATAAGAAGAAACTTCATCAATGAAATTTTTTGGAATTGGCTGCAACTGGTCAGAATATCTTTCTTTTCTAGCTGCTTCGTATATATCGTTATATGTTATCATTTTCTTAAATAATCTGGAGCAGGAAAACCTTTAAATTCTTCCAATAAATTTTTTTCATACATTAATCTTGAAAAGCATTCTGCAGTTAATTTAGCATCTTCAAGAGCGTTATGAGGCGTTCCTTCTTTGCTGACTCCCAACACTCCTATCAGCTTCTTTCTTTCTGTGCTAATCCCACAAAATCTCACAATTTCAGAAAGGCTCATATTACTCCTTCCATCTTCTCTTAACGAATAATCTCCATCAATCTCCCTATGCCTAAATTGTGCAACCGTATGCAAGTCAAAAGACCTTATTCCTGCAGATCCTTTAAACAAATCCATTAATCCATATCTCAAACACTTATTCTGGAGAAAAATTAAATCAAATCCTATATTATGACCAACGCAGATATTATTACTTAAACCGCCACACCACTCAAGATAATTAATTATTAACTGCTTCTGGGATTGTTTGTCTTTACTCCTTAAATCAGCTTCGGTCTTTCCCGTAAGCCCAAGAGCTTCAGGCATTATTTCGTCTTCATCATCTATTCTAGATTCCTGTAAAAACTGGTTGCTCGGATTCTCAAACTCCAAAGCCCCTATCTGCCAAATGCCATTTCTACCAGTATCCAAGCCGCTTGTCTCTATATCTAAAACCATCATACCCCTAACAAAAACCCCTTATTTTTAATGATTGCTGTGATAAAAAATAGGCTAATTGCGCTCCAAAAGATTCTGTTTCCATGCTGGCCATGAAGCAACTATTTCTGAGGCTAGTTCTAAATGCTCTTCAAATCGTTTTCTTTTATTTGCTCCATTTAAGGTAAGGGTACATTTGAATCCAGCTCTCTCAATTTCTCTGGCACATTGTTCAGCTTTTATAACAATTCCTGGATTCATTCTTTCTCGACGCGGAGAATTCAAAAACTCTCCCCTATCAACAACTAAACTCCTCCCACCAGCTTCAAAAACTAAATCGTAACTAAATGTATCATATCCTGTCGCATAAGTATCAACCCTAATATCCAAGGAAGCTACCCCTGCTTTCTTTAAATCCTCACAGAAAAAATCTATTGGACTTCTTATATTATTCTCCATTCCATAAAGTCCATAATTTAAACTTGATAAATCCATTTTTATAAGGAACAATCATTTGTTTAAAAAATAATCTATACTCTAATATAACAATCACCTCGCAAACCCAACCTTCTTCAAAAAATCCCTTCCTTCAATTCTTCCTAAACTGCCTTTTCTGCATTCGCTTTCGCTGAATTTTTTTTCTTTTGGAATTGAATTATTATAAACCAAAACTGGAACAGGGTCATCAGAATGGCTCTTCAGTTTGCATGGCGTCGAGTGGTCTGCGGTAACGACAACTTTAACCTCATTTTTCTGAACAAACTCCCTCAAAAAAGCAAAAAGGGTTTTGTCAATATGTTCAAGCATGGCTTTTTTTTCCAATGGTTTATTGTCATGCCCTGGCAAATCAACTTCTTTTAAATGAACATAAAAATAATCAAAATCTTTGTGTTTCTTTTTAATAATACTTACTACAAACTCGCATGCTTTCTTTAATCCTTCCCAAAGATTTTCATAAGAATCATTTCCCTTAAGTTTTGGATATTCAAACGAAAAAACACTCATCCCGCTAAGTTTTGAGAACCCTATTTCCAGAGGCATATAATTAATCGAAGCCCATTTTTTATACTGCTTCAATTTAGGAAGTTCAACGCCAGCGCCTCTTAGAATCATATAATTAGCCGGCAAAAATCCTTTCTTTCTTCTTTCTTGATTAATAGGATGGTCGTTCAAGACTCCATGCGTTTTTTTTACAAACTCATTTAGCAAGTTAATTGTGTAAATAGTATTATCCTCGTCATCAAGTGCCTTGAAGTTCTTTGCCTTCGGCAAATTCTCGGGCTTTCCTTGAGGAGCAGCATCATTTCCAGCAATATTATCAGAAAAACCGCCTCTAAAAACTAAAACTCCTCTATGCTGAATCGTCGGCACAAACTCAAATTTTACAGGCATTTGAATTTTATTGATTGCCTTTGCCAGAACTTGAGCTTCATCATTAGTAAGGTTCCTGCCAACTCTTCTGTCAACAAAATTTCCTTCTTTCAAAGAATCAATGGTCGCGAAATTAACTCTAAGCGCCAAATCTCCTCTCATTAATTTCACGCCAGCTCCTGCCGCTTCTAACTGCCCCCTTGTGCTGTCAATAAGTTCATTTCCAAAAATGCAGACTATTGCCTGGTCTGATTCAGGAACGTATCCCTGCTTGACAGAATACATATATCCCAATTCTCCGCGGGCAGCAAAAAAATCTAAATTGGGTGTATCTGCCGCTTCCAATGGCGTTTTATTCCCAAGTTGCTTGTTGGGCAAATCCCCCATGCCATCAATGATTACGAGAACACCTTTCATTTAAACTCAAAATCCCTGAGCTTTATAAAAATTTATATCTCTTTCAGAGAGACATAAGAAAAAGAAAAAAGAAAAAAAGTGGTAAATGATAGTTTATGCCTTTTCTACGTCAAATTCTATGCTTTCCTCATCCTCAAGAGAACCAACTGAAACTTTGTAGCCTTCTACATTTTCATAGCTATATTCAGTTATTTTTTTCTTGAAAACTTCACTGCCTTTTACAACTTCAACTTCAACAACTTTCTTTGAAGTTGGGAAAATCCATAGAACTTTCTTTTCTGTAACTTTTACAGGCTTAATGTAAACTTCGTCTTGAGACTTATCTAAAGATGCGCTTGTAGTTCCGGCTGCAGCGACGCTCGGAGCAACAACAACAGCTTCTCCAACAGAAACCTCAACACTCTCGCCATCATCAAGGTCAAATTCTCTTACTTCAAACTTTTTCTTTCCCATTGCAGTCAAAGTCCAAGTTTTTCCTTCAAAGTTTTTTATCTTTCCTTCCAAAAGAAGAAACCCAGTATATTGCCTTGCCTGCCCCTCAAAGCTTCCAACTTTCTCTCCAGTTTTTATAAAGATTAAATCAAACTTAACTGCCCAAGCATTATATCCAAAATCAACTCCATCAACAGCAACTTCAGCAACACTTCCATCTATCTTATAATTTCTCTCTCCTATTTTTGCCTTTCCAGACAAAACAAAATCCTTGTTCAATATTTTAAGGTCAAGCAAAAAGCCATTTGTCTTATTTTCACTAAGAACAAAACCCTTGCCTACAAAAAAGGCAGTTTCCTCTTCTGGGGGAATGTCTCCATTCTTAACAAAAGTTATGGAAGCTTTTCCAACAGCAACAACGCCAGACTTGTCCTTAATAAATACTGCAAAAGAAGATGTTCCTTTTTTCTCTGTTGTTACAGTTAGCTGAAAAACTTTAGTTTGGCCTCCTCCAATGCTGAATTCATTATTCTCCAAAGTACTTATCTTACATGTAGTAGAATCTGGGCCTGGATCTGCTTCTGTAATTCCTGGTTCTGAACCAACCTCTGTTCTACTGCCAGTAAAGGTTGAAATACATTCGGATTCAGAAAACTCTCCCTTTAATCCATCTTTCCCTTCAAACTCAATTTTATACTTGAACTTAGTTACTGGACATGGAGTAGCTAATCCTGAAACAATATCATATCCACAAACACTACTTTCAGGCTTATGTTGATCTGTAAAAACAATTTTGTATGTTGCAGTTCCATCATTAGTCATTTGTCTTTCAGAATCAATTTCAAGTCTATAGATACTAACTCCACCATCATCTATAACTGTTGGCTTACCTTCTACTGTACCTACAGATGACCCTTCTGACCCATTAACTCTATCTGAGCCATTATCTGACAAATAAACAACCTTAGACTTTTCCTTGCCTAAAATAGTTGGATTGTAAGACTGAGCCACAATGCTTCCTACCATCAAGACAAGCAAAGCTATTGAAGCTATAATTAAGCTCTTGCTTTTATTATTTATTTCCATTTTATTTCGTTTTTGGAAACCTTTTTTTAAAAGGTTTATTTTACGCTTTATTTAATCCTCCCGCGATGTTTAATTCCATAAATAGCATAGTCATCACTACAAATAGTTCTAACATGCTATCTACTTTCAAAATTTCTTTGAAATTCATACAAACCACAAGAAAAAAACCTATATATAATTGTAGATGGAACTATGTGGAACTAAGATATACAGGCATTATTATCTTGAGTAAGTTTGTATTTTTATTGTTTTCTACACTTCTAAAAGCCACTTCCAAAGTGGAATAAATTTAACCTTCCTCTTTATCCCAAACCACTCTAAATCTTCTTCTCCAGAATAATCTTTGTTGATTACTAAAAGATTTTTGCATTTTAAATCCTTGCTTGCCTTTAATAAAGCCCTAATTTCTCTTTTTTTTGTATCTGAATCAGCAATATCATAACAAACCTGTATTAACTGACCAATTTTTGCATCATTTTTTACAACAAAATCAACCTCTTCTTTTTCCATATTCTTCCAATAAAAACATTCTTTTTTTCTCCTTTTTAATTCAACAGCAACAATATTTTCATAAAGTCTCCCAAAATTATTTGAGAACTTTGTCGAAATAGCATTAATAAAAGCATTATCTATAAAATAAATCTTTTTGGGATATTGCATTTGGTCTTTTATTTTATAAGAAAAAATAGGCAAGCTAAATGTAAAATATGAGTTCTCGATATAAGAAATATACTTTTGCAGTGTAGATTTGCCAATTTCATAACCTAAACTTTTGAGATTATTGTAACTTTTGCTTATAGAATATTCTTTTGAATCAAGAAGAAGTTTTAAGAGAGCTTTTAGAGATTCTTCATTTTTTATATTATATCTCTCAACAATATCTCTTTTTATAACAGTGGAATAATAAGACTGTGCTAATTCAAATTTTTTATTCTCATCTATAAGAACTATTTCCGGCAACCCCCCGTAAGTAAGATATTCTGTAAGTGCTTTAAGAATAAGTGGTTTTTCTTTCTCAGAATAATCTAATACTTTAAAGTCAAAATTAAGTTTCTTGAATTTTAAGAATTCTTTAAAAGATAGGGGAAATATTTTAATTTCTAAGAACCTGCCCCTTAATTCTGTCGGTATTTCTTCTTCAGACATTTTTGAGGAAGAACCAGAGACAAAAATATTCATATTTTGATTATCATAAGTTCTTCTAAGCCACTTGCTCCAATTAGGCAGATTATGCAACTCGTCTAAAAATAGATACTTGATTTTTTTATCAAATATTTCCTCTGCAGTCGGAAGTAAAGAACTTAAAAATTCTGTCTTAAGAGGTACTCTTTCATCTTCAAAATTAATGTGAACAACCTCCTCGCGGGAATTAAATTTAAGAAGTTCGTTAATTAGGCCATATAAAATATATGTTTTCCCAACTCTTCTAAAGCCATTTAATACAATTATCTTATTAACTCTCATATTAAGATAATCTCGAAGATTAATTTCTCTAGGAATTACTGCTGGGAGATTTTTCCCTTTCCATTCTGCCAGAATTGTTTTTATTATTTTATCCATAGTACAATTTTAGTATATTATTGTACTATTTAAATCTTTCTGCGCTTTGACACTGTAAACTTAATTTGCACTCCTCGCATTTACATATTGAAATTTATTAAAATTGTTAACTAAATCTGCGAACAAATGTGAGCAGCAATTTAGAGTCTTATAGATTTTAGTTAGGCCTCGATAACTTGACAGTATCTTGCGCTTTAGAAAGAGCATATATCTGAAAATTATTAATATTACTTAACTCTCAAGACCTTGTTTTTCCCCTCGCCTTCTTTGATAATCAGCCTCTTTTTTTCCAAATTAATCACATATCTAGTAAAGCTAGCCTTGGGGATTCTGAGCTTCTCCCTCAATGTTTTTTGTCTCATTGGATTTTCCATAAGCATCTTAATAATTTTCTCCTCATTTTCATTCAACACAGGCATAAGTGCATTAATTCTAAACTTTTTCTTATAAATCTTAAATAAGAAATAAGCAACAACCCCTAAAACTAAAACAAAAATTAAAAAATAAATCCACCCATAATCCCTGGAATCTCTAAGCTTATATTTTATAGAAAAATCTAAATTAGTATTTGCATCAACTAAAGTAACTGTCTTTTTCTCAGTATCCAAAATCCTATCAACTCCTTCCATAAATTGAATTGCTCTCAAATCTTTTGGCAAATGAATTTCCAAGAGAATATCTTCATACTCTCCAAAATCTAAAGTAAAAGTCCAAACATCTCCTTGTTTTGAAGTTAACGAAGAAGCTCTGCCGTTAATATTCCCTTCTGAGAAACTTAATCCTTCAATTCCAACATCAACATCACTTTCAACCCTAAAAGAAGCCATTCCATCTTCAGAAACATAAATGTCCCCATAAATGTAACTGGCTGAAACAGCTGGAAATAAAACCAAAAGCACTGTTAAAATCACTATTAATCTCATTTAAAAACTAAGTTTTGAGTATTTATAAAACTTAAAGAATACTTCAATTCCATTGAACAATAAATCCATTTAACATTATATTCTTTTATTAATATCTTATCAAAAATGAGTTGGCCTAATCTCCCTGCGTTAAAATAAAATTAGAGATTGTCTTAAAACATTATTTACCAGCAAAAAACTTAGCGAAGTGAGTGTTTTGACATTGGACTAATTTTCACATTAATTACCGGTGTCAAGATGCGAGATGTTTTGAGCAATCAATCTGCTGGTGAGGCGGGCGTAATTATTATAAACACCCTCTCTCTCCTAATTAAAAGGGAAATTGACTGTCAAGAAACCGTAGGTGTCTTACAATGTTCGGAAAACTTAAAGAAAAGCTCAAAAGCTGGACGCAAAATTTTGTTAAAAAAGAATCTGCAGAAGAAAAAAAGAAAATTGCTGAGAAAAAACAGGAAAAAATAGCCGAAGCCGTGGAACATAAAAAAACGTCCAAAGAGCCTTCAAAGGAAACTGAAATTCCAACAAAATTTGAAATTGGAACAATGAAAGTCATGCCTGACTTGGACAAGATAAAAGAAATAAAGGAAGAAATATATTCCGCCAAAGAAAGAGAATCCCAAGAAACATCTGAAGAGGGCTTCTTCTCCAAATTAAAATCAAAAATAACAAAGGTAAAAATTTCTGAGGGCGATTTCAATAATTACAAGGAAGATTTAAAGATGCTCCTGCTGGAAAACAACGTCGCTTACGAAGTTGCTGATTTTATAATATTTAAACTAAGGCAAAAAGTTGTTGGAAAAGAAATTTTAAAGAAAGAGCTTGAGAGTGAAATAAAAGACACGCTAAGAGACATTATTGAAAATATTTTATTAGAGTCATTCGACGTGGCTGAGAAAATAAGGCAAAAAGAGCAAAAACCCTATGTTATTTTATTTTGCGGAATTAACGGAACAGGAAAAACAACAACAATTGCAAAATTAATCCATTATTTCAAAAAACAAAATTTATCCAGCGTAATTGCAGCAGCAGATACATTCAGGGCTGCTTCTATAGAACAGCTAAAGAAACATGGTGAAAAATTAGGGGTGAAGGTCATCTCGCATGATTACGGAAGCGATCCGGCAGCAGTGGGATTTGATGCGATAAAATACGCGCAAAAAAACAAAATAGATGTTGTTTTGATTGATACTGCTGGAAGAATGCACACAGAGAAAAACCTCATAAAAGAAATTGAAAAAATATCAAAAGTCAATAATCCAGATTTGAAAATCTTCGTCGGAGAAGCCATTGCCGGAAATGATTCAATAGAGCAGATAAAAACCTTTGATAATGCTATGGGAATAGATGGAATAATTTTGACAAAAGCGGACACTGATGAAAAAGGCGGAACTTCATTGTCAGTAGGCCATGTCACAAGAAAACCAATCCTTTATTTGGGAACTGGACAAAAATACAATGACATAATTCCATTTGACAGAAGAAAATTCACGAAAGAGCTGGGATTGTAGCTAATCTTCTAATTTTAAATCTGGACTATCTCTTATTCTATGAATGGTTCCAGAATAAGGCAAATCTCCTTCATAGTTGGGATTGATTTCATCGTTAGTAACTCCTTCATCGTCCCTTGAGTCATAAGCAGCCCGCCTTATCTTGAATCCCTCGCTAATCCTACTCCCTTCTCTTCCAGTCATGTAAGAAAAAACGTCTTCCATAAATCCATCAAAAATCAACTCTTTAAAAACTTAACTGCAATCAACAACAACTTTATTAACCCTCTTTCTGCTTTAATTTATATGCGATTTTCATCGGAGGCAATTTAAAAAATCGCCAATCCGCGCAGAAAAGGGAAAATCGAAAAAAACCGCAAGGTTGTTTTCAAATGTTAGAAAAGCTGGGCCAAGCCCTCAAAAAAGCAACAGATAAGATAGCAAACGCCCTATTTTTAGATAGAGATTTAGTTGAATCAATAATCAGAGACCTGCAAAGAGCGCTGATTGAAGCCGATATGAACATTCCTTTAGTCAAAGAGCTTTCAGAAAAAATAAGAAAAGCCGCTTTCGATGAAAGAATTAAAGAAATAGATAAAAAAGAGCATATAATAAAACTCCTGCATGACGAACTTAGCTCAATTCTAGGAGAATACAAACCTCTCCAAATTCAAAAAAAGCAGAATAGAATAATGTTTCTTGGATTGTATGGAGCAGGAAAATGTGTTCATGGAAAGAGCAATATTCCGTTAAGTGATGGTAACATAATTCAAATTGAGAAGCTTTATAACAAATATTCAGAAAAATTCAAAGAAGAGGAATTAGAGGATGGAAGAATAATAAACATATCAAACTCAAATCTTCTAGTTCCTTCATTTAACCCAAAGACTTCAAAAATAGAAAATAAAAAAGCCACTCATTTATGGAAGCTAAATAAAAAAGAACTGATAGAAATCAAAGCGGATAATGGAAACGATTTCTCAATTAAAGTAACTCCAGAACACCCATTTTTTGCACTGAAAAACGGACAAATAATCCAAATAAGAGCCGATAAACTAACAGAAAATGACTTTATAGCACTTCCAAGAGAGATAGAAATCAATGGAAACCCGATAAAGATATCTGAGAAAATAAAGGACCTTGACCTATATATATACCTAAATAAAGAAGAGACTGAGAGAATAATAAAGGAAAAGAACAAAACAATAAAAGAAATTCATAATACTTTAAAAAATAAAAGGAACTATTGTCAATTAACAACAGATATAAAAAAAGGGAAAATTCCAATTGAGCTTGTTAATCTTGATAACTTTAGCTCAATACGAACAAAACTTAAAAATGCGATAAATATTATTCAGTTTCCATTATTTTTAAATTCAGAACTGGCAGAATTTCTTGGCTATGTAATGGGCGATGGTCATTTAGATAAAAATTATGTTGAAATTGTAACAGAAGATGGGGAGATTATACAAAGAATGGTTTATCTATCCAAAAACCTGTTTGGTCTGAATGTTTCTCTTAAAAGAGACACAAGAACAAAATCCATGTATAAGTTAGTTTTGAGCTCATCAACACTAGTAAAATTAATCTCTATTTTTGGATTAAATCCAGGAAAAAAGGGCAAAAAATTAGAGATTCCGGAGGAAATTCTCAAATCAAATAATGAAGTTGTAAGAAGTTTCATTAGGGCATATTTTGATTGTGATTCTTATGCTTCACAAGGTAGAAATATAGAACTGTCTTCAGAAAGCAACATCTTAATTAAGCAGATGAATTTATTACTAAACAGATTTAATATAGCTTCTACAATATCAAAAAAAATAACCAATAATGTTCCTTATTGGAGGCTATATATTAAATCAAAATCAGCAGAACTTTATGCAGATAAAATAGGATATCTCATAGAAAAAAAGCAAAAGAGAGCTAATAGATATAGGATAATAGGAATAAACCAAGGATGTGGAGATCAAGAAATGCTTCCTTTAGGAAAGATTTTAAAAGAAATAAGAGAAAGCCTAGGATTCTCAATAGGAGAAATTCAGGAAAATGCTGTCTTTAGTTATGGAAGATATGAGGAAAGTGGATTTATATCAAGAGAACATTTAAGAAAACTAATAGAATATTATAGAGGTAAAAAAGGAAGATTTTTCCAGATATTAGATTCCATTTCAAATAATGAAGATATTTATGAAAAATACTCAAGGGAAGTTATAAATGGGTTAGTTTGGTTTTTAAAAAATCAAGAGATAGTAAACAAAAAAGGAACTAAAATAATCTTAACAAATAAAGGTGAGAGTTATCTTCAATTAGTAAAAAATAGTAATTTAAATGAAATATTGAACAATCTTGAGTTTCTTTCTGAGTCCAATGTCTTTTGGTCCTCTGTAAAAGAAATAAATAAGATTACAAATGATCAAGATGTTGTTTATGATCTTACAGTAGAGGATAATCACAGCTTTATTGCAGAAGGATTCATAGTTCATAACACAACAACAATCGGAAAGCTGGGAAATTATTTTGCCAAAAGGGGAAATAAAGTTGCGCTTGTTGGATTAGATGTTCATCGTCCAGCAGCAGCCGAACAGCTAAAGCAAACTGCAGATAAAAATAATTTAACCTGCTTCATTGAGCCAAAAGAAAAAAGCGCGGTAAAAATATGGAAAAAATATGAAAGCGAATTGGAGAAATATTCTCTGGTTTTAATTGACACAGCCGGACGGCACATGCTTGATGAAGAGCTAATCTCTGAAATAAAGGAACTTGATAAGTCAATTAAGCCAACAGAAAGAATTCTAGTCATGCCTGCAGATATAGGGCAAGCCGCAAAAAGACAATCAAAAGAATTTCAAGATGCTGTAAAAATCTCCGGGGTGATAATCACAAGAATGGACTCAAGCGCAAAAGGCGGGGGGGCGATTACCGCATGCAACGAAACAAAAGCCGGCGTTTATTTTATAACAACTGGAGAAAAAATAAATGACATCGAGGAATTCAACCCATCATCTTTCTTATCAAGACTTTTAGGTATGGGGGATCTTCAGGCATTAATTGAAAAGATAAAATCTGTGACTGATGAAAAAAATCAGGAAAAAATCAAAAAAAATTTAGAAGAAGGCAGAATATCTTTAGATGATGTCGTTGAACAAGTAAAGGCTATGGGCTCTATGGGCGGATTTGACAAAATAAAGAGCATGATTCCCGGTTTAAGAAGCGCAAAAATTCCCGAAAACGCTCTTGAAAGTCAGCAAACAAAAATAGCTAAGTGGGAGCATATTTTAAAATCAATGACAAAAGAGGAAAAGGAAAATCCTGAATTGCTTAAGGAACAGCATTCAAGAATAAACAGAATAGCTAGTGGTGCGGGTGTCGCAAATTCTGAAATAAAATCTTTGTTGAAGCAATATGATATGCTAAACGAATTCATAAAAAACCAATCTGATTTTGATCCGGAAAAAGGGATGAATCAGAAACAAATGATGAAACTCGCCAAGAAGTTTGGAAAAATTAAGAAGATGAGGTTTTAGTTTTTCCCTACACTTCTTAATGTATCAAGAAAAAAGTCAGGAACTCTAACTATTTGATTTCTGCTATTAACAAAAACAGCTCTTGTTTCATCGAAAAAATTCACATTATCATAAATATCACAAAATAGATAATCCATCTTTAAAACTCTGCTGCCTTCAAGAAAAACGCTTAATGTCACACCAATAGCATTTCCCTTATGGAGAGGAACTCTATATCCAACAATTCTATCAACCACAATCATTGAAACGCCTTTTTCTGCTCTAAAGAAAGAATCACTCCAGCCAAACTCGGATAAAAAATCTCTTCTAGCCCTTTCACAATATTGGAAATAATCGGGATTATTCAAATGCCCATTATAATCATTTTCATGTGTAACTATGTAAGAAAATCTTCCTTCATGCAGTTTTTCTCCTAAATCTTTCAAAGCCATAAAAAATCTGGAAAAACAAACTTTTTAAGTCTTGTCATTCTTTAAGAATAAAATGTCAAAAATCCTCGCGCAGGGTGCTGAAGCAATAATAAGGCTTGAAAATCAAGTTATTATCAAACGCAGAATTCCAAAAACATACAGATTAAAAATCCTCGACGATAAAATAATAAAATTAAGAACTCGCTCAGAGTTGAAACTTCTAGAAAAAGCATCAAGGATAGTTAATATTCCCAAAGTAATAAGCTCTAATGATAATAAGATAGTAATGGAATTTATTGCGGGTCATAAACTTTCATCTAGCCTAGACAATTTTCCATTAAAAAACCAGAAACAAATCCTAAATCTTATTGGAAAAGATGTTTCAAAGCTCCATGGCGCAGGCATAATTCACGGAGATCTAACAACTAGCAATATGATTTTAGTCAATAACTCTAATAATAAAATAATAAATGTTAAGGATAAAAATATCAAAAAAAACAGATTAATATCTAAAAATAAATATGCGGATGTTAATGAGACTAATAAGGGGCTGGGTGGTCGGGGGATTAGTGATTTGGATAATAAAAATACTTTCAAAATCTTCTTCATAGATTTCGGCTTAGGATTTATAAGCAATAAACCAGAAGACAAAGCAGTAGACCTGCACCTGCTCAAGCAAGCCTTAGAAGCAAAACACTTTAAGAATTGGCAAGAACTATGGAAAGAGTTTGAGAAAGGTTACAAACATTCAAAAGAATCAGTAAAGGTCTTTGAGAGGCTCAAAGCAGTTGAAAAACGTGGGCGTTACAAGGAAAGATATTAGCCCACGAATATTTTTTCAGTAGAAAAAACATAGAGGAAGATATAAGGAGAGATACTAATCTCTAAAATTCTCTAATTCATTATTCTTCCTTGCGATATTCTTATCACTTTCTCATAAATTCAAACACAAATTCCTGATCTTCAATTCTTTGAGCAAGAACCAATGCCAATCCCTTTAGTGCAGAGATATCGTCAGCTTCTCTTGAATTAACAAGTCCCGAAATATCCGCTTCTTTTTCAAAACAAAATACTTGAGATAAGGAAGATTCATCTCCTAAAAAGTAAGCATGCGTAAGCCCCATTTCTCCCAATGTTTTATATTCTTGTCTTGATGCTAAAAAGTCTTTCGTCATTCTTCTATAAGGAACAACTATTCCTCCTTCTTTATACTCTCCATTTAAAGTATATGCAGAAAGCTCTTTTCTTTTTAATTCGACAGCAACAATATTTCCATTCCTATATAACTCAACTCTTGCTATTGACTTATTCGATAAAGGATTTACAACATCTTCTGTAGATATGTCCCTATCTCCTAAATTAATGTTGAAATCAGTATAAATCATTCCAGCAATTTCTGCAGGAGTTCCAACCCGCAAAATATATGTTTTTTCCTCATCTTTGTTTGTTCTAATTAAATATTGCGTCATTTCATTTCCTTTCAGGTATTTTAGGTATGTCAATGCTCCAAATTCTTTTAGCTAAAGAATCAGACATAATTCCAGATTGAGGTGCTTTAAACAATCTTGGATAAACACAATAAAAGTTGCCAGTTAAATGATGACAAGTAAACTCCCCTACTCTTTTGGCAGCAACATAATCATACCCTAAAACTTCTGCTAATTTTCTAGTTTGTCCGATAACATCCATTACTTCCCCGCCATCCAATTTTGTTCTTTCAACAACTATTGACAAATCACCTAAAGGTGTTTCGATAATGTTCTCCCCTAAAATAAGCTTTTGAGAGTTATACCTGAACTTCCAATCATGTCCTAAGTTAGTTTTTTCGGTTGAAACAGATTTGGGAATTTTGAAAATGCCTTTCTCACCTGTTTCAACTAAAAAATATGGTTTCCTTGAACAATTTATTTCTCTTTCATCCATTTTATCTTGATATCCCGAATGTTTTAAACAGCCTAAACATCTCGCTAGGAAGTTCATAAACTTTATCCCTGTCAATCACAGTATAGTGGTCTGAGCCTATCTCTTCAGTTAAACTTCTTGCATATTTTTCAAACTCTCTTCCTATTACAACCAAAAAAGGATACATCTTTTGATCATATACCTCACGCATTGCAGCCTTTGCATCGTCAAAATTTTGATCTTCGCCATCTGTAATAATTGTTATTCCTTTTGGATGTTCTCTTTGTCTCCCTAATAAACTTCCAACAGCTCTTAATGGCGGACCTAAATAAGTCCCGCCATCATCTTCTTTTTTCAAAGCCATAATTTTATTTGAACTTGTTGAATCATATCTCTCTGGAAAGTCATTTATTACATAAAGAACATTGCTTGAAAATCCAAACAATCCAATTGACCAGTCAGTTACTCCCAAAGCTTCAGCATTGATAAATAATCCTGCTCTTATATCCTCAAGGATTTTATATGAATTAGTAGATGGAGTGATGTCTGCCAAAACAGCCCATGCAGGTCTTTGTTCATTTTGCGTACCTCTTCTAAAACATTTTCCATTTCCTTTAATTCTTGTAACTATTGACTCTAATTCGGATTGCAGATAATCTTCATAGTTTAATTCCTGCCCTTGAAAATCTTCCTTGTCTCCATAATGTTTAAGCTGCAACTGTCTAAAAATTCTCTTCATGCTTTCTATTTCACCAGTATACATGTTTCTAAAACTATCCTCTTTTTGCGCCATCTCTCCGGTAAATCGTGGCTCAACAACCTGAATCCTAACCCCATATTCCTTCTGGGCTTGCTGATATAAACTTGTTCTATCGTCGTCATTTCTTCCCGCGCCTTCGTCTTCTTTGTTTTTATCTTGATTATTTTTTGTCTTATCCTCTCCGTTTTCACCTAGTTTGGATAATTTTTCCTTTCCTCCGTCTAATTTCTCTGGTTTTTTTCCATCTTCTCTTCCTTCTCTTGGTTTTACCTCTTTTCCATAACCCTGCTGCGGACTCCCCGTATTTGGTTGAGAGTGATTTCCTGTCCCAAACATTGGGGGAAGTCTTGAAATAGGCTGGGTAATATCAAAATTTTCTTTAAATTTTTGATAGATTCTGCTCACAACTTCTTTATCTCTTTGAATAGAATCTGCCGTGCTTGTTAAAGCAACAACCTCTTCAAGAAGAATCTTATGTTTATCCGGAATTGGTTCAATAACTCTCCCTATTAGAGATTTTTGCAGATATTGTTCTCTAAAAACATCTAATTCCGACATGCCCTTTACACTTGGTCTAAAGTATTCTGCAGCTGGATGAAAAACTTCCTCATGGTGTCTTTTTACGCCCGGAAGCTGCTCTCTTCTTTGAGCATCAATTCTCCTGTCCTTGACAATCTTATCAATCCAGCCGGCAAGTGCGGGATTTTCTTTCAGTTCTGAATAATTTCTTTGATGAAATTCTTGTACCAGATTAGTTTCCCCCTCTCTTAATTGCTCTATTTCTGCGCCGAAATATTCATTTATTTCCCTGATATGATCTGCCTCGTGTGCTGTTGAATCTGCTATCAGCAATTCATTATCTTTTTCAGATGCAAAACTACTCTCTCTTCTCGGAAGAAAGATTTGTGTTCCGTCAGTGCGTGGACAAGAACTATTTCCCTCCAATACAATCAGATGCTTATCAGACGCTCCTTCTCCGATTCTGAAATCAATTATCTTTTCTAATTTCTCTGACAATCTGCCTGTATGAACAATTGACATTTTTATCCGTCCTTGTCTATTCTTGGAATCTGAACTTTCCATGGGTCTACAAAGGGAGTTTCTACTTGGGAAATGTTGACTTGATTAGATTGGTTCTGCATAGTTTGCTGGATAGTTTTCTTATCTATTTCTACAATCGTTCCACTAAGTCTTCCAGAATCATACCAACTAATTTCGTGAAGAGGCATTCTTTGTAATGGAGAAATACCCGAGATTATTCTTTCAAAATTACCCTCTCCTACAAGTGGCAATCCATATCTTACAACAGCATTGCTTAATGCATCTCCTACTTGGAAAGTTCTTAAAAACTGTTCTTCAGAACGATATGTAAGATGTAATTTTAGATTTTCTTTGACAGTATAATCTCCATATTCCCCATATTTTTTACCAGATGTTTCAACAATCCTTTCCCTTCCTGCACAAAATAATTCTTCTCCAACTTTTTCTTTTGTTAGGATCATTAAATCTAAGTCGCGAGGTTTTTTCCTTTCTGTTCTTGCTGTTTCAACTACACCTTTTCTCAATCCAAACCAGGTTTTTCTTGTTCTTGCAAACTGTGTTGGAAAATGCCGATACAACGTGCTTCCATATATGCATACTGCGCTTATGTTTTTCGGAGTAACCTTCCTCTTGTCAATATTTGGAATTTCTATGGAAAAGGCGTTTAGATTTGCAACATATTTCCATAAATTGGTTAAATCTGCATTAACTGATAACTCTCCTTCGACAAATTTTTTAACTTCCGGGATAACTATCCCAAGACTTCCTAAAGTATCTGCTTCGTATCTTGACTGCATATATTCTGGAGTTATATCTCTTGAGTTTGCCATATTGTCACTTAAACATATTTATTTACAATATCCATTAATTTAGTATATAATTTTCCATCTCTTCTCTCAATATTGTTTTCATAAGTTGTTAGAGGATTGACGATATTATCTTCAAATAATTCTCTCATCGGAATAGTTGTTCCCATTATGATTCTTTGAGCCAATTCAACTGCTCCTTTTAATCCTAAATCCCTCGAAAACTTTCTTGCTTCTGGCCTCATCTCTTCAACTGCATCAGTTATAAGTTCTGCAGTCTCATAATCTAATCCAGGAGCTCTTGCTTGCAGAATGTCAATCATATTATCTCTTGATGGATATCCTATTTTTAATTGGGAAAATCTTTGCAAAAGAGCATCATTTAGCTCATTAGTTGTATAATTACTATGAAAATTTCCTGCTGCTACAAATCTAAAATTAGGATTGGCTATAACAACCTCATGCCCAAATTGTGTGATGAGAGGCAACTCTCCTGTTTCTAAAAAGATATTTAATCCAGTTAATTCATCTTGAGGTATTGGCGGCATTTCTTCCAATACATAAACTCCGCCATGAATCGCCGCTAATGTTAGAGAGCCTGGTGAAAATGTTGGATTGCCGGGGCTTGGGACAAACTTTCCTATTGCAGTTGAAAGCCTAAAAGATGTGCTTCCCGTATCAAAATAAAAAGGAAGTCCTCTTTCACACGCATAATTTCTTGACAAAACTGTCTTGCCGTTTCCAGTAGGTCCATTAAGAATAACTGGCCTTATCCCATGGTCAAGATATTCAAAAAATCTCTCTTTTTCCCCCTCTTGGTCCTGGTAAGGAAATGCTCCTTCAATTACTCTCGGCTGAAAATGTTCTTTTACAAATTTTACAAAATTCCCTTCTACAACTTCTCTATGAACTTTCTGGGGTTTTTTAACTGGAACTTGTTTCTTTACAGTTCTTCCTTCAATATCTTGTTTGATTCTGTCATAGATGACTATCGGCAAAAAGGACGTGTAATCTGAAATGTCTAAAGCTAAAACCGCCCTGGATAATCCATCTTGTTCAAAGTAGTGCAATCTCCCAGTTTCTTCCGAACTTCTAAGTTTATAGCCGTGTGAAAAACCAGCTTGCTTTAATTGCTCTGCTTCCTGGCTTGCCAAATCCTCCAAGCTTAATCTTCCAATGTCATATCTTCTGCTTCCTGTCTTTAAAATAAGCTCTTCATTTCCGCCAATAATTAAAATTGAATTCTGGTCGCCATTTCTCATCATAACCCTGTTTCTTTCAGGCAGATACGAACTAATAGTTCCCAATAATCTATCATCTAAAGAAGTAACTATATAACGAACAGGCAAAGCAATTTCTTCCTTTAGTTCTGGATAATTAACAACTGCTTGAGCTTGACCATCTTCCAAATTAACAACTACTGCTCTTTTATCTTGAAAATCTACTGCATAATTATTCATTTTCTCTTTCCTTCCAATCTAGGAATTTTAATATCCCATGGATTTATAAAATGAGTTTCTGCTTGAGGCATCTCTGCTTTTTTGGGTTCAGCTTCTTTTCCTTGTGGCGCTTGAGGTGAATATGTTATAAGAGAATCATGCCTCATCGCATTTTCAAGACCTTGCTTATATCTTGCAAACTCCCCAAGGTCTTGAACTGTTATAATATCACGATTTAAACTAATATCGTATTGGAAGGCAAATTTCTTCGCGTCATAAAGAAAGATGCCCGATAAAGATTCTTTTGTTGTATCCCTTACAGATAATCTAAAAGAATAGCCGCTGCCTTCGTAAGAAGTTCTGACTATTCTTGATCTATCGTAGCAACATCCAGACCCGTTTCGTTTAAATTTAGCATCTTTAGAAATTATTACTTTCAATAAAGCATCCCTGCTATTTGAATCGTTAATTTTGCAAAACGCGTCATTATCAATTTCAAGACCCTCAGGAAAAAACATTGTCCCATCGACAAAATTTACCCGCCTAAGATTCCAACCTGGGAAAATCTGAATTTCTTCCGCAAACCTCAGATTTGTTAAATATCTCCTGCAATTTAGCATGCTTACAAGCGCCTTAGCAATTTTCTCATGCTGTTCCTCTCCCCTATCCGGATATCTTCCGTTACAAACTTTTTTCATTTTTCTTATTCTCAAAAGATTTATTGATTGTGAGCTTCATTGCATGATTCTTGTCTCTAAAAGCGTCTTCTTCTATGCTTATGCTTAATTTCCCCATAGCATAAATTAGTAAAGCTCATCCTTATAAATCTTTCTAAATTTACCACTTTAAAGTTAATAATAGATATTTTTCAGCAGAAAAAAATAGTGAGGGGTTGTAAAGTAAACCAGCGATCTTAACATAAAACTTGTTCACCACATATGCATGTTTTTATCATTAATAGCTAATAACAAATTTGCGAATGAAATGAGCAGCTAATTTTATTTATTATTTGCAGATTATTTAAGGAATCAAACTGTAGAATGTTAAGTTATGACCTTGACTCAGCAAAGATGCAAAGTTTAAATATTATAGAAGAATAATTATTTATGGCAAAGCCTTTAAAAGTTGGAGTGATAAGATTTCCTGGCTCAAATTGCGATTTTGATGCTCTGCGATTTTTTCAGATATACGGGCACAATCCTGAATTTATTTGGCACAAAGAATCAAAAACAAATTTTTCGCATGATTTGATTGTTTTGCCCGGAGGATTTGCATTCGGAGATAGATTCTATGAAGAAGCTACTGGAAGTTATAATATAGACCCTGCAGTAATGGCTTTAAAATCCCCGGCAATGGAGATAGTTCGGAAATATGCAGAAAAAGGAAAGCCGATTCTTGGAATATGCAACGGATTCCAAATATTAACTGAAGCTGGAATACTGCCAGGCAAGCTGGAAAAAAATATTAGCGGAAAATTTCATTGCAATTTAGTAAAATGCGAAATAACTGGGAAATCTTTTTTTCATGATGAAGAAATTAAAGGAAAAATCGTTTCAATTCCTGTAGCTCATGGACATGGAAGATATGTAATAGATGAAAAGACCTGCAAAGAGCTAAATTCAAAAGGCCAAATATTCTTAAAATACCTGGCTGAAGACAACCCCAACGGCTCTTGCGAAAATATTGCCGGGGTATGCAATGATAAAGGAAATATTTTTGGTCTAATGCCGCATCCGGAGAGAATACCTAAAGAAGAATGTTTTATAAAAGCTATAGAAAAATATGTCAAAAGATATAATTAATAAATTAAGAGACGCTATGAGCAGTGAACATTGCAGCTATAAGAGTACAAAAAAATTTCTATCAAAACTGCACACGAAAGCGCCATGGGTCATTCAAGGTCCGGGAGAAAATGCGGGAATTGTGGATATCGGGGATGGTTTAGCCTTAGCATTAAGAATAGAAAGCCATAATCATCCCTCATACATTTCTCCGCATCACGGAGCTGCAACAGGCGTTGGGGGCATACTAAGAGATATATTTACAATGGGAGCTCGTCCAATAGCTTTGCTGGACTTTCTAAGGTTCGGAACAGATAAAAAAGCTGGAAATCTCCTGGAAGAGGTCGTAAGAGGAATTTCTGATTATGGAAACTGCGTCGGAATTCCTGTAGTCGGCGGAGATTTATATTTAGACAAAACATACAATAAAAATTGCTTGGTCAATGTTTGTGCGCTTGGATTAGTAAAAAAAGAAAATATAATCTATGGACATGCCCTAACGCCTGGAAACGATTTAATTTACGCTGGCGCGCGAACAGGAAAAGATGGAATTGGGGGCGCAGAAATGGCATCATCAAATCTTGAAATTTTAGACGCATCAAAGGTCCAAAACCCTGACCCTTATTTAGAGAAATTATTATTAGAAGCGTGTTGTGAGTTATCTGAAAAAAAATTAGTCGAGGGCATGCAAGACATGGGCGCCGCTGGATTATTGTGTTCAACAACAGAGGTTGCGCTAAGAGGGCAAAAAAAAACTGGAAGAAATATAGGAACAAAAATTGATTTGTTAAAAATTCCCCTAAAGTCAAAAGGCATGTCTCCTGAAGAAATACTGCTCTCAGAATCTCAAGAAAGAATGTTAATTGTGGGCAAAAAAGAATTTAGAAACCAGATACTAAATATATTTAAAAAGTGGGATTTGGAGGCAGAAATTATTGGAGAAGTCACGGAAGATGGAAAATATACTCTCTCTTATAAAAATAACGAAGCTCCAATTGACTTAGAAATTAATTTTGCTGAGATAATGCCTGATTTAGAAGAAAATTGGCCTCTTTATGATTGGCCAAGCCAAAAAACAAAGCATGAAAAAGGCAGCGGAAAATTAATCAGAAATATCTGGCAGCAATATGACTGGGGTGTCGGCGCAAGAACAATAAAGGGGCCGAATCTTTCTGGGAATTATGCAATTCTGGATATTTATGAGATAGAAAAAGAGCTTGTTGTAAGCTGGAGCTCTGATGAGGGAAGAAGTGACTTAAATGCCAAAGAAGGAGCAAAATACGCATTTAATAGATGTTACGAAAAAATGCGGGAGCATAAAGCAGCGCCATTAGCAATTACTAATTGCTTGAATTTTGGGCATCCAAAAGACTCAATGGGCGCATTTAATGAAACAATTGAAGGATTAAAAGAAATTTGCAAAGAAAAAAATGTTCCGGTTATTAGCGGCAACGTCAGTCTTTACAATGCCTGCAAAGAACATTCAATCAAGCCAACTCCCATAATAGTAATGATTGGAATAAGGGATAAATCTTAACTGATTGCCAAAATATTTAAACTTATTTCAACAGAAATAGTTATGATAAGAATCTTTTCATTCAACGGCAAAAAAGTGGATAAAAAGGAGATAGATAATTTTGAAGACACTCTTCTTGGACAGAAAAGAAAGGATAATGTCTGGATTGCAGTCAACAACGCGACAAAAAAAGATGCTGAGATTCTAAAGAGAAAATTTAAAATTCATCCTACGACTATTGAGGATATGTTTTTTCAGCACTCAAGAATAAAATACGAAGAGCTGGAGGAGTATACTTTGATAGTATTCAAGGCTATAAAAAAAGTTGGCGCGCTGTACTTGAAAACAGACAATATTGCAATGGTTTTTGGCGAAAGCATACTGATAACAGTTTCGCCAAACGGCAACCAGACGATTGAAAACCTAATCAGCAACGAAAAGAAGCTTGAAACTCTTCTGGCAAGAGGCGAGGATTTTATCTGCCATTATATCATGGACAAGGAAATAGATAAATACGTTGAAACAAAAAACATTCTCGGCGAGGATTTCAAAAAATTAGAAAGAGAGTTTATAAAAAAACCTGGCAAGGAAGTTCTCAGCAAGTTATTTACAAAAGAATTGGTTTTGCTTGAATTAAGGCAGACAATAGAATCAACCACAGATATGGTGTTAAATCTCATCAAGCCAACTGACAATTATATCAACAACGAATTAATCCCATATTTTAGAGACGTATATGATCACGCTTTCAAAACAACTGATTCGTTAAAAACAACGCTCGGAAGAATCAATGGAATGAGGAACACATATCAGTCAATTATCTCAAACAAAATGAATGAAACAATTAGAACTCTTACAATATTAATGGCCATAATGCTGCCCATGACTGTAATAACTGGATTTTATGGAATGAATGTTCATCTTCCTCTCCAAAACAATGTGAATGCACCGGCACTAATTGCGGGCTTAATGATTTTAACCTCAATAATTATTTACTTTGCGTCGAGAGGTCTTGGCTGGATAAAAGAAACAGAAAAGCTGCCTTATTCTTGAGAAGTTTCTTTTTTTGAAAGATAAATCTGACAGGCATTGAAATCGTCTGAATTGCATATTCCATTAATCAAGCTTCCATCATAACTATCTCTTGTATCTTGCAGTTTGCAACAATGCGTCCCATCATTATAATCTTCAACGCCCCAACCATTAAATCATCAAATCTCAATTCATAATATGGACATCTCTTATCTGCCATAAAAAACAAAATTACAATTCATTAATAAAGATTTATGCGAATAAATGAATGCCGCTGATTGTATTTAAGGGAGATTAATCCGATAATAGCCCCGCTCGGATTCGAACCGAGGTCTCGAGCTCCAAAGGCTCGCATACTTGACCGGCTATACGACGGGGCTATCTAAATTCCACATCCTAACTTTCTTAAGATGCTTATCATTACTGAAACCGATGAGTTTTAAAAACTTTCTTAATTCGTCTTTTTTGGTTATGTAAATTTCCTTACCTTTGCTTATTCTTGAGCAATTAATGCCCAATGAAAGTAAACCGTTTCTAACGTCATTCAATAAATCTTGATTATAATTAGTAAAGCAAAATTGGTGGGAATTTTGGTTAGTTAGTTTATAAACAGATCCATCAGTATCATAAAGCCCCCTTAAACACGCAATAAGAAATTTGTTGTGATCCTTTATCCAAACCGGAATCCTCAGTTTATTCTTAATCTTATTTCCAGGAGGAAATCCTTTTTCTTCTAAAAAATTAATAAGTTTTACACTATGGGATTCAATAAACATTGCATTTGGAGGATCTTGAAAACCTTTTTTAGGTTTAAACCTCCCAACTCTAACTTGAATATTAAATAATTTTTCAATAAGAGGCTTTACGTAATTAGTTAAATACTCCTTATCATGCCTGGAGTCTCCAACAATTTTTATCACATAAACTCCTCTTTTGTTATTTCGTGATTTATAGAAACTTGTTTTATAGGAATTCCCATCTCCTAGCATGATTCCATAAAACTCTGCAAGTTCTTCTGAATCTCGAGGGATTTTAATTTCCTTTGTTTTGCCTAGGGATATAATTCCCCCCTTACATTGTCCCCAATTATCACTCAATTTTTCAGTTATAAATTCATTAAAATCTTTCTTAAGAAATCTGCAAATTTTCTTATAAACATCTTAAGAAAGTAATCTTTGTTCATGCCTTAATTCACTCCTCAAGTAACCTTCTGAAACACCCAATAACTTAGACAACTCAAACCAAGAATAATTTTCTTTCAAAGAATTAATCATTTCTTTCTGCTTACCTTTAATCAACTTAATCCTCATAGATAAACAAAAGTCCTGAATTATATAAATCTATTTTTTGACCACTGAACTATGGGGCTATAAAAAGAAAACTTATATTTGATTTATAAGGGTTTCTCACCCAAAATACTGTCAAGTTATCGAGGCCTAACTAAAATCTATAAGACTCTAAATTGCTGCTCACATTTGTTCGCAGATTTAATTAACATTTTAATAAATTCACGACGAGCAAGTGGCGAGGAGCACAAATTTTACATATAAATAAAAGTAATCTTTAAGATAACTTTAAATTAGTAGAGATATGTCCCTTTAAGTTTACAGTATCCTCACCCAAAAACTTCATTGTAATAAATCGCCCTATTAACATCCTGGGCCTTTGGATTAATCCATCCAAAAAATCTTTTCAATCCAGAATCTCCATACTTTTCTCCGATCAGCATCGCTGCAAGCTTTCTATACTCCTCGCTTGCTCTCGACCACGGCTTGTAGCTCGGATAAGTTTGAAACTCAGACAAAGCTCTCAAGAAATTAATATCATAGGGGATAACAGCCATAACAGGCAGATCCAAAGTATCCTCAATATCTTTCAAGGATAACTCAAAATTTTTACTATGAACTTTATTGATAATTATGCCTGAAATAGGGGTCCCTCGATTAACGGCCAATTTAACTGCCTTAAGAGTATTGCTAAGAGTCGGATGGTCTGGGGTTGTAACAACAAGTATCTCGTCAGAAGCCAGCATAACTCCCAAGGTTTCATCATTCAATGCAGGCGAAGAGTCAATAATAACTGCATCATAAAATTTTTTCAGATATCCTATCTTGTCCCCAATCTTTAACGGGCTGACATCTAACCTATTGAATATCGAAGCCGGCATGACATCAAATTTTTCAAGATTATGAATTGCGTCCTTTGGGCTAGCCCTTTTGGCAAGAACATGATGAAGAGTAACTTCAGGCTCGATAATGTTAAAATGCAGGCCCAAGTTTGGCGCTGATAGATTTCCGTCGACAAGCAAGGCTTTTCTTCCAAAATAAGAATAGTTCTAAAATCAAACTCATCGGAATAAAAACGGTTGAGAATCTTGTCTTTGTCTTGTATTGTTTCATGGCTATAAAACAAGCTCATTTTATCCCTAGCTGTGTTATTTCTATACAACTGGTACTTCCCATCATCAAATACTTTTTTGGTACCCCAAATGCCAGGATAATACTCAACCAGATAGACGCAATCACCATGCTTGATCCAAGATCTGGCTGCAGAAAAGCTAGTAACATGGGTAAGAGCATTGCAGTCAGGGACAAGATTAGCGCCACAGGAAAATTTTTTCTAAACTTCAAATTTTATATAACTTAGAAGGTGGAGAGGATGTTTTAAAAGATCCCGATGTCAATAAGTTTATATATCTTCTCGCCGTTGTAGAAAAATCTAAATATGCGGAAGAGAATTTAGATTTTTTTAATATACTTAGTTATCCTTTCTTAAATTTTGATTATGTTGAAAATTTAAGACTTGCCCGTTTAGCTGCAGAGAATGGCAGAAATATACAAGATGTTATTCTGCAAAAAGATTTTGTCGAAATGGCAAGAAAGAAGAATTTAGAGAATCCTCAAGTTTATAAAAATTTCATGGATAAAATTGCCCATTGGCAAAGTGTTGATGCTAAGAATACCTTCAACACAACTTTTGAAATAATTTTAGAAGAATCTGG
>JACOYJ010000051.1 GCA_016181885.1 Candidatus Pacearchaeota archaeon
GAAATGGCAGAGATAACACTGTCTTTGGGAAGAAACAAACTGTTAAATCTTATCAGATTCTTTGCAAAATCAGGGAGATGACGATAAGGTTACAGTATCGAGAAATACAAAGAAATTTAAAGTTTAAAGGGCTATTAATAAGATGGGAGAGGATACAACACACATAGCTATATTTAATGGAAAAGCTATAAGAAGGAAACTTGTTAATGATAAATGGCTCTTTTCTGTGGTGGATATTATTGGAGTTTTAACTGATAGTACTATTCCTAAAAGATATTGGTCTGATTTAAAGAGCAAGCTAAAAGAAGAGGGCTTTGAGTCGTACGATAAAATCGTACAACTGAAATTAATGTCTGGGGATGGTAAGGAGTATGAGACTGACTGCTCTGACACAGAAGGGATTTTCAGAATAATACAGTCAATTCCTTCTAAAAAGGCAGAGCCATTTAAGAGATGGCTGGCTAAAGTAGGTTATGAAAGAGTTCAGGAAATAGAAAACCCAGAACTAGCTCAAGAAAGGATGAAACAAATTTACGAGCAAAAAGGTTATTCTAAAGAATGGATAGAAAAAAGATTAAGAGGAATTGCTATACGACAAGAGTTTACTGATGAATGGAAACAAAGAGGGGTTGAAGAAGATGTAGAATTTGCAATTTTAACTAATGAGATAAGCAAGGCTGCTTTTGGGAAAACAGTAGCAGAATACAAAGAACTTAAAAAATTAAAAAGAGAAAATTTAAGAGATCACATGGATGATTTAGAGTTAATTTTTTCTATGTTAGGAGAAGCATCAACAACAAAGATAGCTAAATCAAAAGATATTTATGGATTTAAAGAGAATAGAGTTGCTGCAAGACAGGGTGGAGAAGTCGCCGGAAACGCAAGAAAAGAGTTAGAATCAAAAACCGGAGAAAGTGTCTTATCTAACGACAATTTTTTAGATATTCCCGAAAAAAGGAAAAAAAGGAAAAAAATTGAGCTAAGCCATTCTAATTAGCTGTCCTTTTACGCCCCCCAAAACCCTATACTTCACACTTACTTCCGAATTTGCCCTTTGCCTCTTCTTTTGTAATCATAATTAAGGTAAAACCTTCAATCTTTTAATGTTTTCTATGCCTTTTCTAACCTTTCCCCTCAGCCTTAAACTTCTCCAGCTCTTCAAAAGAATAGAACACAGGAATTCCCAAATCAATTGCAAGTCTTCTTTCCCTCAATGAGCCCTGAGAATTCTCCCAGTTTGGAATCATAAATATGGCATCGCATCTAGAAATCTGCTCAAAATCATTTTCCATAATTTCCTCATAAGTCATGCCGTCTCTTTCATATTCTTTAGTATTCATGTGCGGGCAGATTACAGAAAATCCCATTTTGCAGGCCTTTAGCGCATAGTCTCTTGCAGTCCTGACGTTTTTCTCAAATTCAATCTCTGTCGGCGCTGTGTAAGCTCCAGCGACGTAGATTAGTTTTTTATTTACTGGAGATTTTTTCTTGGGTTTTTTGTCGGCAGCATTTGATAATAGTCCAATATCGTCAAGTTCTCGAGGCAGAAGGCCTTCTTCAATTCTTTCCTGCAATTCTGCAACGCACAAAATATTCCATGCAGCAGCAATCAAATGGTCTTCATCTTTCTGCCCTTCCATTGTCTTGAAAACATGCCTCATGGCAGAATCCATAAACCTGCTCAAAGGCATTCCTTTCTCCCAGTTTCTGTCGCCGTATTTTTTCGCGCCGTTTTCATAATGCTTAGCAAGTCTTCTTATTGCCCTAGGCGGAAGCAAATCAAATCTTCCTTTTCCTGTTTGAATATCTCTTCGAGCCCCGGTATTAAATTCCTGCCTCTCACCGCTGTCTTTCACTGAATTATATTCTGCCATCTTTTATCCTAATCAATTAACTAATTTCATAACGACCTTTTATCATGTGTTCTCTGACATATTTCAATGCTACATTATCATAAGGAGTTGTATCTATCTCAAATTTTCTTATGGCATGATTTCTTATATTGCCATAAAAGAGCGCAGCTTTACCTAAATCTTGCCCAGCAGAAGGTGCTGTTGAATAATAAAAAGTATAAATTGCTAATATTTTTTCATCCAATGCCGCCTGTCTTGCGTCATTCTCTGTTTTTATATCTTCTAATTTCATTTTATTTTGGATTCTCGACGATTTTCTCTATTCCTTTTTTCTTTCCATCTCCAAAACCACACTCTCTTGGAACCAGCTTGTACCCAAATCCTTCTTTTCCTATGCTGTAATGAACATTATAATCTCCGCTTTGCCTTGCAGCTTGCACAGCATTCAACATCCCAATTAATTCTATCATTTTTTCCTCTATATCTCCCGCAACTTCATCATATCTTCTTTTTATTCTTCTTAAAGCATTACCCTGACTTCTTAAAATTCCGTAAACATACGAGTCGAATTCAAACTCACTTGCTTCCCAAGTTGGTTTGGGTTTTTCTTTTTTTGGTTTAACCTGCCTTATTCTTCCGGATTTTTGTTTTTTCACTTCTCCATTGTTTCTATTTTCTTCTTCTGCCATTTTTTGTTTTTTTGCCCCTTACAATTTCATATAACTCTTCCCATCCTCCGTCCCAGTTTCCATAGCTTAACTGATGTCCAGCATCGTAAACACTGTTGAAGATTAAGTCATCCCCTACTCTTGAAAATGTTCCGGCATACCATCTCCCATCTATTTTTGCGAGATAATAATTCTTTTCTTCTTCAATGTCTGGATGATTGCAATCAACTATCTTGCTTAAGTCAATCTTTTTTAATCTTGGAATCATAGAACATCCCCGTTTTCCTTTATTCTCTCATCTTCATAAGGGTTTAAATATCTTCTTCTCAGCTCTTCTGCAGCGTCTTGCAGACAGCTTATTGCAGCGCTTATTCTAGTGTATGATTCTCTTCCCTTAAAAAATCCCAAGCCCAAAGCATAGACAAGGTAAGTTAAATCCCCCTTAGGCGTTTTTTCATTTATCAAAGCCCTTAATCTGAACAACATTGGTTCATACTTCATTTTTTCTTCTACTGGAATATACGGCATATCAGCGAAAATTGTTTTGGGTTTTTAAGCATTATTGAGGTGGAAGAATATTGAGCGCTTCAACTTCTTTTCAAAATAAAATATCCCTTCAGCTTGGTCAAGTTTGGACGAGCGCGAATATTTAACTTTTCTTTAATATGAAATATTCCTTAACTTTTCCCAATTTCTCATAGAGGGGAAGTAGCTTGTCCTTTATCTCCTGTCTTTCTTGAGGCGTAATGTTCATTTGAAGAAGTTTCTCATAAACTCTTACAGCCTGCGCTCTTCTATTTTCTTTCTCGTAAACAGATGCTTGCTGCTTGTAAAACTCCTTCACGATTTTTAGAACATTGTCTCTTTCAGGCCCATGAGCTTCGCCAATAGCCTTTTTGACAGACTCGTCAGCTTCATCAAGCTTTCCGCCTTTTATATACAGCTCAGCTTCTTTAACATAACTCTGGACCTTTTCTTTAAAAGTCAGGCCAGCTATTGCAATATTATTCCACATTTTTGCAGCTTCGTTGAACATTCTCTTTCTTTCATAAATTTCAGCTAACTTTTCGAATACAAATTTTCTCTTTTCCAAAGGCGGCTTGTCCCTTGTCAAAAACCTCGTCAAATGGTCGATTTGCACAAAATCCCCCTTGTCTTTCAAAAAGTCTTCAATCTCCTTTTTATTCATGTTATTGTTTAGCACATTAAAGGATAAATTCTTGGATTTTTAAAGTTAATTGTGGTGGGAAAAATTGTTTTTAGTTTTGCCATCTGTCCGACAATCAAAGATTTAGCCGCTCTGCGGGATTAATTAGATGATATCTTGAATATGTTTTGATGATTCTATTCTATCAGCTTGGCTTAAAAATTATTTTTACATTAATTAATTTTTTTTTCTTCACTTGTTTTTTCCTAAAATAACAACTTTTTTTTCAGGAAAATCTGCCATGTATTGCAACATTTGTGAAGGCAGCATATAAGTTTTTATCTCCAACCCTTCTGGAAGAGGAGCGTTTGGATTGTAGTGAACGATTTCAGGATTCAAAAATTTAAAATTCATCCATTCATCAGAATCTCCGTACAATCTGTAGGCAATTTCAACAAGCTTATCGTTTTCTTGCGTCTTTATAGAGACAATTTCAACCCCGTATTTTTCAAAATATTCTTCCTGATTATTATTTCTTGGCATTTTAATTCCATATCCGTATTCACACACATAATCTGCTGGGCTTAAAGCCGTGCTGTTCGCAACATCTTTTCTTTCTTCTATAAAATCCCCCTCCCGGATTATAGCCATGCTCTCGCCAGATCTCCTCCATTGGTTTTTATGTTTTATCCTGTACTCAATTTCTGAGTCCAAAAAAACAACTCCTAAAAGAGCAGTTCCCAAAGCGGCAATTTTCCACAATTTCATTAGATGGGGATAAACCGCTTCTTTAAAAAGATTTATACGATTTTTGACTAATCGGCAAAACTTATAATTACCGCTTCGCAGATTTTTATTAATGATAACTTGAACTAGCTTTGGTTATATAGATTCATCATTAAAAATAATTAAACCAACTAGATTCGTATTAACCTCATATTAAAGATAGTTTTTCTATTAATCCTGTTTTATTTGATGAGAAATCTGACTAAATGATAACTTGAATTTGCTTCGATTATGTTAATTTAACTTAGAATTGCTTTTAATTAATGGGGTAAATGATAGCTTAAAATAACTTTGATTAATTTATTTATTTAATCCTAAGCTTAAAAATTATATTTCTAATTTATTCTAACCAAGTTTCGCTAATATTCCCGCTATAGAAAATAGGCAATGGATTATTTTACTTTATAGCGAAAAACTTGACTTGGTCAGTTTTGAGCAAAATTAATTTGTGAGCGAAGCGAACATATGGTAAATAAGGCTTATTTCCTTTTCAAATATTTAAATAATTCGCCGCTGGCGCTGTCTTGAGGAACTATCTGCCTGTCATATTCTTTTTCAAATCCCAGAATCTGCCATTCAAGCATTTGTGCAGGGATTTTGACTCCGATTGGCAGAGTCTCGTTGGGAGCATATCCTATGAGTTCTGGATTTTGGTGTGTGAAATACATCCACATATCCGGATCTCTATAAAATACCCATGCATATCCCCTCAAACTTTCAGCCCCTTTAGAAATAACATAAACCTTTGGAATTCCCGGAGCCTTTAACATTACACCATTTATCGGTTTTATAGTATTTACCGCCCAGCCGTATTTTTCAATAAAATCCCAGTGGTCTCTATAATCGTCTATCTTGCCGAAGTTGTCGCAAGGCTGTTTTGCCGTCGATGCGCATCCCGCAATAGCTAACGCAGACAACCCGCTGATTAATGTGTTTTTGAAGGTCATTTTTAATTATTTTCTCTCAATATTTTTAATATGCTATTTCCCTTTTCCTTATCTCGTACTGGATTGTCTTGCACCATATACACCTTTCCATGATTGAAGTTTTCAGGCATATCCCAAGAACACCAATCTCCACAAAATCTTCCTTGTTGTACTGCATAAACCAAAGCGTCAATATATCTTCCTTCAACTACATCCAAAAGTTCAACATTTTCAAATTCCCCCTGTGTCCCACTGATTATTTTATATCTTCCTTCTCTTTCTAGAGCATATGTTATAATCTCGGGCCTTTGCAAGTATCCTTTTATTCTTCTTGCTATTTCTTTATTGTCTACTTTTTTCATTTTTAATTATTTTCTCTCAATATTTTTAATATACTATCTCCTGTTTTTTTATCTAGGGGATTGCTCCTAACAGCTTCTACCATCCCACGATCTTCATCTTTAAGCATATGCCCACTAACCCAAGGAGACCACTCTCCAACAAATTCATCAAGTTGAACAGCATAAGCTAAAGCATCAATATATCTTCCTTCAACAATGTCTAAAATATCTCTATGACCATGACCATGCAAGTGTCCACTAGTTATTCGATACCTCCCCCTTCTCTTCAAATCATGCCTTTTAATATCCGAAGTATTAACTTTTATTAAGTAATCCCCGACCATTCTAATTATTTCTTTATTGTCTACTTTTTTCATTTTGTATTATCAAGTGATTTTAAAGAATCTTTAACGGCCAAAATTCTGCTTAAATATAGCTCAAATTCTTGCTGATATTCTCCTAGTGGTTTTAGACTTTGTTTTGGGTAAATATAATATCGAGTATAAACTCCAAAACTATCTATTGCAAATTCTTCTATTTTGAGATCGTTGTCTCTATAGTCATAATACCATTTCTCGACTCCATCTGCTCTTCCACTAATCATCAATCTACTTAAATATTCCCCAAGATTATTTGAAGTTCTAAATTCAACCCATTCACCATCAATCCTTCCATTAAATTCATATCTTTCCTGCCCGCTATGACCGCATCCAATAATTCCGGAAGTTCCTAATATGACTGCCCCAGTCGCGCATAGTTTTGAAAATAGGTTTGACATTTTATAAATTACGCAAGTTAACAGGAATCAATCCAATTAAAGCTTCTCCGTGATTTTTTGTGTATACTCCTATTACTAGTTCGCCTATTAAATCTTCCGGGTTTCTGACACAATATCCTTCCTTAAATCTTCTAAAATCATCCATCGAATAAATCTGGCCTGAACCGCCACCGGAACTCTCTATTTGGACTCTTACAAGTTCAGCATTTTCAAATCTTCTTAATATTCGTCCGCCATTTTCACCACACGGAAAAATATTAGTTATCATAGAAATATAGCCGAAAGAGTTATCCGAATTACTTAGTTTAGGAATTGCTTTTTCTATGTCAATTCTTAACTCAAGTGTTTTATGTCCTTGTCTTGCCATATTAAAATCCTAATTAATTTATAATTTAAAAATATTTAGGTGTTGGAGAATTCCTCTCTTGCAATTTTATTATTTGTTCTTGAAGCTCTCTATCCGCTTCTGCAAATTCTTCTTTATACGCTGTTGAATCAAAATCCCTTATTAAAATTCTTTTTAATTTATTAGCTTGTATTGTTCCTGAGTTTTCTCTTATTCTATCTATTAAACTATCTCCATTAAAATCTTCTAATAATCTAGAAGAAAACAAGCCATGTCCTAATCCAGGATATATTTTAACTTCTTGAGAACCATCCGCATATTTTACATATTCAGTATGTCCGCTTAATCCATTTGCTTTCGAAACAGCATGATATCCGGGATGGCTTATTGCTTGGTTATTGCATCCCCTATTAATTCCGACGGCTAAAACAAGAGGCACTGCCACCGCTCCTAATACATATGTCCATTCCTTGAATCCTTCTCCCATATTATTTCTCCAGAACTATTCTCTGAGGCCAATCATCTCAATTTACAATTACTTTCCCTTATGCTTCGTGATTTCAATGCAGACGCCGGCAGCAACGGTTGAGCCCGCGTCCCTTACAGCGAACCTTGAGGTGTATGGATTTTCCTTCTGTGTTTCCAAAGCAAGGTTTCCCTGAGGCTTGATTCTTACTTTGGCAACATCCCCATTCTTCAAGAAATCCGGATGTTCTTTCAAAACTTCTCCGCTTTGAGGATTTATCTGCGCAATTAATTCTATGAATTGGCAAGGAACCTGCGCAGTGTGAATGTGGAAAACAGGAGTATATCCTTTGGCTAGAACAGTTGGGTGATTGATAACTGCGATTTGCGCAATGAATTCCTCGACGATAGGAACCGGCTTTGCAGCATCGCATATAATGTCTCCTCTTGCAATGTCTTTCTTTCCTATTCCTCTGATATTTATTCCAACATTGTCTCCGGCAAGAGCTTCAGGCAGTGTTTCGTGGTGCATTTCTATTGTTTTGATTTCACCGTCAATGCCATCTCCAGTTCTCCCGGGAAGAACCTTGATTTTCTGCCCGACTTTCATTATCCCAGTTTCAATTTTTCCAACAGGAACAGTTCCAATGCCGGTAATTTCGTAAACGTCCTGAACCGGCATTCTTAACGGCAAGTTAGTTGGCAATTCTGGCTGTGGGAACAAATCAAATTGTTCTGTAACAGTAGGCCCAGTGTACCAAGGCATTTTATCAGATTTCTTTTTAACATTATCTCCTTTAAGTCCAGAGCAGGCAACAAATGCAGCTGGCTTTACTCCAACCTGTGTCAAAAGTTTTGTAACATCTTCTTTGACTTGATTGAATTTTTCCTGTTTGTAGTCGACAGCATCCATTTTGTTAATAGCAACAGCAATATTTTTAACGCCCATTGTCCTTAATAGCCACAAATGTTCAGTTGTTTGAGGCTGAACTCCATTTGGCGCAGAGATAACAAGGAATGCAGCGTCTGCCTGCGAAGCTCCAGTAATCATGTTCTTAACGAAGTCTCTGTGCCCGGGCGCATCAATGATTGTGATTTGGAATTTTTGCGTTAATATCTTTCTGTAAGCAAGGTCAATTGTAACTCCTCTTTCTCTTTCTTCCTTGATTTTATCCATAACATATGCGAATTCAAAGCCTATTTTTCCATGCTTTTCAGCTTCAGCTTTGAGCTTTGCCATTTCCTGTTCAGAAACAAGTCCAGAGTCGAACAAAAGCCTTCCAACTATTGTTGATTTTCCAGCGTCGACGTGTCCAACGAACACGACGTTCATGTTTGGTTTTTCTTTAGCCATTTTTCGTTTTTTTGTTTGTAAAAATGGATTATACGGAACCGCAGTTCCAGTTTAGCCATTTTTCGTTTTTCAGTTTTTGTAAAATGGACTCAGCAAAACGCTATTGGCGTTCTAGCTTGGCCATCTTCAAAACAAATTCTTCTCAGAATTTTTTGATAATTTACTATAAAAAAGTAGGTTTATAAATATTTCGCTTTGGTTCTGTTTTGAGAAATTTTATTTGAGACAACGACGATTGTCGATTATAAACTTTTCTAAAAAAGAAAAAAGAATTGCAGGCTCGCGCTAAACATATGCTATAAGTGATTAATCCAATTCTATAGAAGATATTATATCCCCATTAATTTTAATGCTCTAAGGCAAGCCAATAAAAGCTTTTTATATAATCAAAGAGTTTTATCGACGATAATCTGGTATAGTTTTAATTTCTTCAATAATCCACAAACAGTAAAGATAATTACCTGCTCATTTCATTAGCCGATTTTTATTAACTATTAATGATAAAAACAGATAAAATGCGGGTGGGCAGTTTTTATGTTAAGATTGCAAGTTTGCTTTGCATATTTTTGGAAAAGCTTTTGCAAAAATCGATAACTATTTATATGCTTAAATTATGATTTGTGCTACATGAAAACCTTAGCTGAGAGGTTGAAATTAACTGCAAGAAAGATAACTAATTCGTTTGTTCCTTTGGCGCTTTCAACAGTTCTTGCGGTTTCTGGCATACAAGGATGCGCATCGTATTCCAAAATTCATAGGCCAGAACCCCCAGAAGAAACTGCAAAGTACTCTAGCAAGTATGAAGAAAGCGTTATGAGGGATATGAGAAATATGCCTGAAAGACGACAAGATAGAAATTATTATGCTGCAATATGGAATTTTACAAATAGCTGGGTGACACCAGACAGCGCAAAAAATAAAATATTAAGCTCTTTAGACTCATTGAGTGTTCTTGAAGACAGGAATAAAGTTGATTCAATTATTGACAATTATTTTTTTAGCTTTAATACAACACCTGGAGACAGCGTTAATTCATTCACTGTATGGCTTAAAGAGATTGCTGATTATTGCCACAACGCGGGAATTAGCCATCCTAATGCAATTGATGTTGAGAGATATTACGATGACATAGGATTGGGTTTGCTTAGAATGGTTGGAGTTCCAATAAAAAAACTTCCAAAAATTCCACCTTCCCGACTAGAAAAGAGAAGAGGAATATTAGATAAAAGAATGTTAGAAGATGAAGTTGCAACAATTGTTATTGACTGGGAAAACGGAAGAGGCAATACATGGTATCAAGAAGAAATGCTTGGCTCTGGCTTTTGGGTTTATGTGACTGATGAATTTATAATGAGCAGAACAAGGTCAGAAAAAAACCCAATAAAAAAATCAGGTTTAGAGAATAGTTTTGTTATAGGGGAAAAACACGAGCTTAGCCAAAGACCTGTTCCAGTTCACGACGAAGAAAAGAAATTGAATGAAAGCTCTGTTGACCCGAGATTAATTGTTGTTTTTGACCCTTCGGATTCATCCAGAAATAAAACTTTTCTTAATTATGCCATTAAAGTTGATGATTTTATTCGCCAAAGAGGAGATACAGCTGAATTAGCATTTAAGATTAAATACCGTCTGACACCTCCAGATTTTGGAAGAACTATTTTTGCAGATTCAATTGTGTTTGATAAAGTTATTCAAGGTTATAAAAAAGGCGAAGGAGGTGTCTTGTCTTTTCAAGAACCTTTAATTTTCCTTCCTGCAGATAGAGAGTTAAGATATGTTTTAGGTCTTGATGTTTTAAATAGAGAAGATGAACACTATAAAATTTTTATTGGCCGCTCTACAGAAAAGCGAAGAGGAGACATGCATGTTGGGGATGGCTGGTTAGTTGAAGACAGCGCTCAAGACGATAGAAGATATATTGGAGGCAGCAGGCCCCTTGCTTTTCCTAATTTAGAGCCTGGACAAAGAGTTAATTTTATGATTCAGCTGCCTTATACAAAAGTTGATAATAGTTTGGGTTTAAACCCGGCTCATGTAAGACTGAGATTTATAAAAAAAGAAAAAGATGATTTTCCCAGAGGAAGAGTTGAGATACTACCATTAAGTGCTGTGGGTGGCACTCCTATACGCCAAGAACAGGATATTGCCCAAGGAAAGTATATGTTCAATCCGCTTGAACTAGTTAATAATGAAAAAGGTTTTGCCATCGCCAATTTTAACCTATCTCCAAGCACTTTTAATATAGCAACTTTCAATGTGCCTAATGTTGAAGAAGGAAATTATAGAATTGTTGCGCATAGAATCAGCGGCAACCCTCCAAAAATAACTGCAAGCATCACTTCACCTACTTTTCACGTTAAAAATAAGAAAAAATAAAACTGAATTTAGAGGCAATCTTACTTCTTAAGTTTGATTACATCTTTCTTTCCAATCTCTTAAAGTATCGCCATGCATTGTGCCTGGATCAGCACTACAGCTCGTCTCTCCGTCTCCACCATCAAGAGATATTGCACTGACTGTTGGCAAAGACACTACAGCAAGCGTAACTCCAAGAACCAAAGTAATCAGCAAAATTACAAGAATTGTTTTATTCATTTTTTTACAAGTAAATTTAGTTGCTATTCTAAAGTTAATAGAGTTTATAAATGTTTCTTTAGTGTTAAGTCAAGCTCATAACTTAACATTTGTACAAATTAGCAGGATAATCTTTAACCCCTCGATGAAACCTTTTTTCATTGAACCAATCTTTCCATTCTTCAATGCACTTGTCATTGAACCATTGCGGGAAAACAAAAAATAAATCAACAAATTCTTCTGCAAGATTTCTTATTGTTCTCTCAACCTTTCCCTTATC
>JACOYJ010000052.1 GCA_016181885.1 Candidatus Pacearchaeota archaeon
TTCTGTCCAAAAATTTTCAAATTCATAAATATTCTTTATCCAAGTTCCTATGGCTATATCAAAAGGGCCTTCTATTTGTGCTACAAAAAAAGTATTCTTGTGTTTCACAAGAAATTCAGTTATTTTATTCTCTTGCTCTGAAGAAACATCGATTAATTTCAAGTAGACCCTTATGCTAAAATATCCTAGCTTAGAAAAGTCAAATATTGAATAATACCCTCTTATGAACCCAAGATTTTCTAGCTTTTTAATTCTGTAGTTTACAACATCCTTGCTTAAACCGACATTTCTAGCTATTTTGGCATTTGTTTGACGCGAGTTTATATCTAATAAAGTTAATATTCTCTTATCTTTTAGGTCTAATTTATCTCGTTTCATATTACACCTTATGGCCATAATGATATATAAATATTGCGTTTTGATGTAAATTTTAGAAGGAAGTTTTATTAATAAGAGTAATCCACTAAGTAGTAATTAAAATTATAATTGGAGAAAAATGAAAATGGGAACGGCATCAACGTTAGTTGGAAGATATGGTATCAGAGTCTCGGGGATTCGTGGCTCTGGAGAAATATTAATCCCAAACGGAGAAAATCCAGTCAGAAATCCAGATAAGATAATTGATGAACCTTCATTTGGAATTGAAGATTTAGGTAGAGAGAAATTACTTGCAGAACGAGCAAGATTAGTTTACCCCACCATTGACACTTCATTTTTGAGGTCATCTCATCCAAAGAAAATGCGTGTGGGTATGGATGAAGATAAATTGTCTATGCCACATTTTGCGGTTTACAATCTGGACTCTCCAGTATGCAGTATAAATGTTAATTTTTATGATGATGGTTCTATTCGGGACAAGTCAATCCAAGCTCCAAAGAATCTCCTTGATTGTTTAGCAAGCAGAATTCTGAGTTCAATTAAATCAGCTGGGAATGCCCATCGGGTATTAAACGACATTTCTGTCTATGAATCAAGGTTTTGTGGAATACTACCAAATATGGCCAAGGACAAAATAAAAGAAGCAACAAGATTATTTAAAGACCAAATCTATATTGTTGCTGAAGCACAAAATTGGCAAGGTGAAAGCGTTGTTACTCATGATCCATTGATTATTGGAGTTAGGGATAATACTAGTTTCTTGGTCTCTGAATTTAATTGCACTCCAATAGAGGATTATGTAAGAAGAGAATTTTCAACTGATGGAGGAAAATAAAATGGCATTGGAAGAAAAAATCCAGCAACAGATGAACAGATTGGCACGATATACAGAGCAGAAAAAAACTCAACGATTGGAAACAGCAGAAGACTATATAGCTACTGCATTTGCAACAGACCCGATTGGCTTCGCACCTTGTTTTTCTTACGATGACCGTCGGGAGCTTGGGAAAACCATTCTTCGCTTGGCAGAAGCAAACAGTATCGAATTGTCAGCTGAACAGCTGAGAACCTGCCTAAGCAAATTCAGTTTTGGATTCGATACTGGTGCTAGATTATTTGGCAATGAATATAGCCTCATTGCAGAAACGTATCGGAAGTTAGGCGAGCAAGATATGGCAGACAAATACATGGCAAAAGCTGCCCAAGCATTTGATCTGGAAGCAAGCCAAAGGAATCTCCCAAGCGCGTTATGAAAGTAATCAACATGACAACCAACACACTGATTCAAAAATACAATTTTTTAGGACACATAATACACCAGCCACAATCTAGTCCTGACAAGAGAGCACAATTAGATGAACTTATTGGAACTAATTGGAAAAGAAATTCTAGAAATGAAAGCTGAAAGATTAATTGCAAAAAGTGTTCCTAAATATAGATTATGTTCTATTGAAGATGTTACAAATGTTTGTTTGGGAATTTTAATGAATAACTTCTACGATGGGGAAAATTTTGTTTTGCATGGAGGCAGGCAACCTTAAATCTTTCTAGATAAGAATTAACTCTCTTTAACTTAAGAAGGCTTGTGCAAGTTAATTGTACAAGCAAATTCAATAACTAAAACTTTTTAACCCCTAACTTATTCTTATTAATATGGAGCAAAACATCCAAAAGATAATCGAGTCTTTAAGCCCCATAGAAAGGAAAATACTGCCACATTTAGACAGAGATATAAATAAAATATGCGCAAAATCTTCACTGGACCGGGTTTCTGTTACAAGAGCTCTTGGATATCTTAAAAATAAAGGCTTGATTAACTTAAAATCAAGCAAAGAGGCTATTATCGAAATAGGCGTTAACGGCGCATTATACAAAAAAAAGGGCTTGCCTGAAAGAAGGCTTTTGCGCTTGCTTGATGAGAAAAAGTATTTGTTTTTGCAGGACGCTAAGAAATTTTCTTCCTTGTCAGATGATGAGTTCAAGGCTTCAATTGGAGCTTTAAAGAAGAAAGCTTTTGCAGAAGTTTCGGGCGGAAAAATAACCTTAATTGCATCTAAGGATGAAATAATAAAAAAGATGCCAGAAGAGATGTTTATTGAAGCTCTTCCATTAGGGTTGGAAAATTTGACTTCCGAACAGGAATATGCATTCGAGCTTTTAAAGAATAGGAAAGACATTTTGCAGATTAGTGAGGCTAAAGAAATTGAGGTTGGGATAACTGAGCTTGGAAAGAGGATTGCAAATGCTGATTTAAGCGGCGAAAGGTTTATTGAGCAGATGACCCCGGAAATTCTTAAAAAAGAGTTATGGAAAGGGAAAAAATTCAGAAGATATGATGTCGAAAGCAGTGTTCCTTCCATATATGGCGGAAAAAGACATTTCGTCAATCAATCAATAGATTATGCAAGAAAAATCTGGACAGAGATGGGATTTAAGGAAATGGCTGGGCCTTTAATAACGAGTAGTTTTTGGTGTTTTGATGCCTTATTCCAACCCCAGGACCATCCGGCAAGAGAAATGGCCGATACGTTATTCATTAATAAATCATCAGAAATAAATGCTGATAAAAAAATTATAAAAGCAGTTAAAGAATCTCACGAAAACGGGGTTGGAAATAGTAAAGGTTGGAATTACGAGTGGAATGAAGAAGTTGCAAAGAGGCTTGTTTTAAGAACGCATACAACATCCGTTTCTGCCGAGACATTATCAAAACTTTTGCCAAAGCAGCTGCCAGCTAAGTTCTTTGCGATAGGAAAAGTCTTTAGAAATGAAACCGTAGACTGGAGCCATGGATTTGAATTCAATCAAACTGAAGGAATAGTCATCGACAAAAACGCAAACTTCAGACATTTGCTTGGTTATTTAAAGGAATTTTTCAAGAAGATGGGTTATGAAAAAATGAGGTTTAGACCGTGTTATTATCCTTATACAGAGCCAAGCGTTGAGATTTCTTTCTGGCACGAGGAAAAGAAAATATGGTTAGAGCTTGGCGGGGCTGGAATTTTTAGGCCAGAGGTAACAATTCCTCTTCTTGGAGAAAATATTCCGATTTTGGCATGGGGTCCTGGATTTGACAGAATGATTATGGCATATTATGGGATAAAAGATTTGCGTGAACTATACAAAAACGACTTAAATCAACTAAGAAAAATGAAATATTGGATGAAATGAGATGGAAATAAAAGAACTGCAAAAAATGGCTTCAGAAGCAATAAAAAAGAGACAAGAAAAAATGGGGGTTAAGCTAGACCCTAAATTAACACTTGTGCATCTAACAGAAGAAATTGGTGAAATTGCAAAAGAAATAATTAATGAAGAAATGAGAAAAGAAAAGTTTAATATTGATAATTTAGCTGAGGAAATAGCTGATTCTATCAATGACTTATTAATGTTATCAACGCAATACAATGTAGACCTCGAAAATGTAATTATTAAAAAGATAAAAGAAATAGAGAAAAAATAATATGGAAAAGGGTATATCGCAATGGCTAAAAGAAGGAAAGCAATCAAAAATTACCCCGAGAATTAAAAAGATTGCAAGAGAGTTTAAAGAGAGTGAGCTTGAAAAAATATTTCGAATGTTAAAGTGGATAGATACCAACATTTCCTCAGAAAAAAATCACAAGAAGATTCTTAGAATTTTTGCTTCTAGAAGTGCAGATCAATTAATTAAAGAGAAAAATGATACGGGATGTCATGATACTACTTTGCTCACAGTTACTTTCTTAAGGACTTTAGGAATTCCTTCAAAATATGTATTAGGAATAGATAAAATGAAACCGACAAAAGGAGGTCATTGTGTAGCAGAGGCATATATTGGAAAAAGATGGGTTCTTATTGACCCTACTTTTTTTCAATTAAATCTTATTCCTTCAAGAAGCTCTTTTTATAGAGATAATCATGTTATTAAAAAGGGTCTTGATTCGTGGGATTGTGGGATAAAAACTGTTGATGATTGGAATAATACATCAAAAGAATTAATTAAAAAAATAAAAATATCCAAGAAATAAAATGGAAATAAAAGAATTAATGGATTTCATAAATATCGAAGATAAAAGGCTGAAAGAAAAATTCGGCCATTATGCCGATCAGGAAAAAAGAACTTTAGCAAGAACGGTAAAATTGGGGGAAGAGTTTGGTGAATTATGCGATGAGATACTAAGTAAAATGTCTCTGCAAAGAAAAGAAAAATTAACAGAAAAAGACAAAGAAAATTTGGAAAAGGAATTTGCAGATGTAATAATAACTACATTGCTTTTGGCAAAAAGCATTGATGTAGATGTTGCCAAAGCTTTGGAGAATAAAATAAATGAAATAAATAAAAGATATTGATAAAATGACCAATATATTATTTCTATGCAAATGGAATCGTTTTAGAAGCAAAATAGCAGAAGCTATATTCAACAAATTAAATAAAAGTAAAATCCAAAAAGCAAAAAGTGCTGGGATATTTCCGGGCTTGCCTATAAGTAAGGAAATATTTGATACTTGTAAAAAAATGGGATATTCCATTACAAAAAAGGTTAATGGAATTAATTACCGATTATTAATGTGGAGTGATATTATAATTGTAATTGAAAATAGCATACCTCTCTCGATATTCAATGAAATAATTAAAAATGATAAAAAGAGGGTAATAATTTGGAGAATCGCAGATCCATATACTATAAATAAAAGGGAAGCGACAATAAAAGTTATCGAAAAGAGAGTTAAATCTTTAATTAAAAAAATGAAGAAATAACATGTCAAATAGAAGAAAAATTCCGAGTCAGTTTAGTATATGGCTGTCACCCAATTATCAAATTACTTCAAAGTTTATAAATATTTCGGAATTAAAAAAATGCTGTGGACGAGCCGAGAATCGAACTCGGAACTGTTGGGTGACAACCAACTGTTTAACCACTAAACTACTCGCCCACAACAAAAACGTCATGCATATGAATTATTTAAATTTTATTGAAGATCTAGTATGAAAAACTGCATATTTTGCAAAATTGTGAAGGGAGAAATTACCTCTATTAAGATTTGGGAAGACAAGAGACACATTGCAATACTTGATGTTAATCCTATTAACCCCGGTCATGTTTTGGTTGTTCCGAGAAAACACGATGATTATTTATTTGATATAAGTGAAAAAGAATACGAAGGACTTATGCTAACGGCAAAAAATATTGCTATACTAATAAAAAGTAAATTAAATCCTAAGAGAGTGGGATTAGTAGTTGAAGGATTTGCTGTTCCTCATATTCATGTTCACCTTGTTCCAATAAACAATGGAAATGAATTAAATCCGGAAAGAGCGAAACCATCATCTAAAGAAGAGTTAAATAAAATTGCATCAAAATTAAAAAATTAAAATGGCAAACGTAAAAATAAACCGCAAATTATTTGAAAAAGAAATAGGCAAGCTGGATGAAAGGATGCAGGACAAGATTTCTTTAATGGGGACTCCGGTTTACAGCATTAATGACGAAGAGATTGAAATTGAAATTTATCCCAACAGGCCTGATTTGCTTTCTTATCATGGGTTCAAGAGAGCTTTTTTGGCTTTTCTTGGAAAAGAAGGTAGGATAAAAGAGTATAAAGCAAGCCCTCCAAAGAAAGATTATCAAATTATTGTAGATTCTTCGTTAAAGGGCATAAGACCATATACAGCATGCGCGATAGTTACAGATCTTAAACTGGACAATGATAAGATAAAGGAAATAATAGAGATACAAGAGAAACTCCATTTAACTTTAGGGAGGAGAAGAAAGAAGCTTGCTATAGGAATATATCCTTTAGAGAGAATAAAATTGCCTATAACTTTTAAAGCAGTTGACCCTGAAAAAATAAGATTTAAGCCGCTTGATTCTGAAAGGGAAATGTCTGGATTTGAAATTCTTGAAAGGCATCCTGCTGGAAAGGAATATGCTTCTTTGCTGGCTGGAAAACAGAAATTTCCAGTATTTATCGACGCTGATGAAAAAATACTCAGCATGCCACCGATAATAAATTCTGACTTGACTGGCAGAGTTGATGAAGGCACAAAAGAAGTATTTATTGAATGCTCTGGTTTTGATTTTGAAATACTTAAGAAATGCCTGAACATATTGGTTGTGGCGCTGGCAGATATGGGCGGTAAAATATGCCAAATGGAGCTTAAATATTCTAAAAAAGAAACAACTCCTGATTTAATTCTGGAAAAAATGAAGCTCTCTTTGGAAAATGTGAACAAACTGCTGGGAATTAAGCTAAAAGAAATAGATTTAAAAAATCTTCTTGAAAAAATGGGGCACAAATACAGCAACAAGATAGTTGAAATACCCGCATGGCGAATAGATATAATGCATGAAGTTGATTTAATCGAAGATATTGCCATAGCTTATGGTTACGACAATTTCGAAGCAGAAATTCCGCCAATATCAACTATCGGTGAAGAAGATAGAAAGGAGGAAATAAAGAGAAAAATATCTGAAATAATATCTTCTTTAGGATTTATTGAAGTGTCTAATTATCATTTAACAACAAAAAACAACCAGTTCTCAAATATGGGGCTGCAAGATAGGCAGATAAAAGACTTTATAGAGATAGTTGGATCAAAGACAGAATACAATATCTTAAGAGAGGATTTAAGCCATTATCTTATGAACGTCCTTTCTGAAAATGTCGACGCCGAATATCCGCAAAAAATATTTGAAATAGGAAAAACATTTTCAAATGAAAGCAAAGGTATAATGGAAAGAGAAAATCTTTCTATTGCACTTTCACCAGGCAACTTCACAGAAACAAAACAAATTATTGAATATCTTAGGATAATGACAAGTGTTTCCTTAGCTTTAAAAGAGCCAAAGTCTGCTCCAGGATGGTTTATTGAAGGAAGAACTGCAGAAATATTATTTGAGGGGGAAAAAATAGGTTTTATCGGAGAGATTCATCCAAAAGTATTGTCAAATTGGAAGATAAGAATGCCTGTTGCGCTTTTTGAAATTAATATCAACAAAATATTGGAAAAATTATCAAACGAATAATTATTAATTTTATGGCCCAAATATACGACCACTATAAAAACATCCCGGATTTTCCTGAGAAGATTACTGAAAAAAAGAAAAAGCCAAAGCTAATGGCTGTTGTCAACGAGGGAAACTGCACGGGCTGTGAAGTTTGCGTACCGTTTTGTCCAGTAGATTGCATAGAAAAAGTGCCGCGAGAAAAATATGATATCCCAATTCCTCCAGTTCAGATAAGATTCAACGAATGCATTGGGTGCCAGATTTGCGCCAGAGTATGCACGCAATTAACTTGGGATGCCATTGAGATGATGCCAACAAACAAATTTGAAGAAAAATATGGAATAGGGATAACAGAATCAAAACATCCAGCTTACGGAATTCCGATAAAATCATAAGATAATTATCTTTTAATAACCAAAGTTCCTTCACTTACAACTCTTTTCCTGCAAAGCTTCTCCAATCCTGCAATGTTTCCTTGCCGCAACAAATCAACAGTTTCTCCGCTTATATCTTCATGACCGCTAAAAAGCGCTTCTTCAACACCGTCGCTGTAAACTAAAAGATAGTCTTCAGAATTTTTTTCAAATACGCCTATTCTTAAGTAATACATTGCTTCAGGCATTCCATTTAAAATTCCGCAAGCCCTTGGTTCATTGGGATTATTTCTGAATATTTTTCTTGTGAGCGTCCTTCCCTCCAAACTCCCCCAGCCGCCAACAGCATCTACTTCGGCGCCATAATTTCCCATTCTTCCGGGTCCCTCGTCTTTTGTTTTTGCTTTTAAATTTCCCTTTGGTGAGACAACCGCAACCCCGCAATCAGTCAAATATCCCCATAAAACTTTCCCACTATTTTCAATAGTCACAGCTCCAGTGCAACCAGCAGGATAATTATGGGCGTAATCAATATCTGCATAATTAATATTTTTCCAACCATTTTCTAATTTTATTAAATGATTTATATCTGAAAATGTTGCCTTAAACATTCTATCCATGTTATCAAACTTTATCCTGCTTTTCCCTTCTTCTTTAAAAGAGACATAACTATGAATATAATCAACAGCTTCTGAAGTGAATAAATCGGCAGCTTTTTTTGCATGACTCGGTCTGGGATAGTGAAATGCGATATCTAGAGCTCCGGATAGGCTTTTTCTTACAGCTTTCCCATTTGTGCAGTCTAAAGTAACTCCGTCCGCAACCGCAATTATTTTTCCATTGTTGGAGATATGGAAAGAATCTTCTTGCGGCAATCTAACTGCCCTGCTCTTCCAATTTCTTGTCGTGAAGCCGTGTATCATAAAAATTAGCAAAATTGGATGTATTTAAGCTTTTTCAACGAGCCCAAGCTTACTCGCAATCCCGCTCGGACTGTTATTTTTGCCTTCGGGATTTATTCTTACGAGATTGCTCTGCTCCCAACCTCGCTCGGTTATATAATCTCAAATTTGTCCTTCGCGAAATTGCTAGGAGTCGAATCCAAGACCTCAACCAAAAGCCTCGGGTGGGAATCGAACCCACGACCTCGACATTACCAATGTCGCGCTCTAACCTACCGAGCCACCGAGGCGTTAAAGATTACAAAAAAACTTCATTAATAAAGTTTTCACTATGTTAATAAGAAACAAAAAAGAAAAATTAATTCTTTATTGCCCTAATAAAGAGAAGCACAAGCAACACTATCAACAAAGCTGCAGAAATGAATCCTGTCAATATAGCCAGAATCCAAAACACATTATCTAAAAGTTCTCCTTTAAATAAAGAGCCAAGAATGACGGTCAGGACAAACAATATAAGGAACAAGACCAGATTCTTTAGCACAATGCTGACACGCCTGCTGTAACTTCCGACACCGGCGGGTCTGCTGGGAGACGCTTTAGCTGCAACTTTCCTTCCAGAAGCCTTAGCAGTCCTCTTTTTCGATTTTTTTGGCATTTTAATAGTATCAATTCAAAGTTTATAAAGATTGCGAGGAGGTGTAGAACTCGCTTTGTTCACTGATTGATTTGCTACGTATTGGAATTTGTCAAAATGCTCCGCGACTAAAACAAGTTAATAGGAAAATATATTTAACGGTGGGTTGATAAGACAATTTAATAAAATCTGTCCAAGATATTATAATTAATTTTCTCTGCATGAGAACCAAGTTAAGATGAAAAATATTTTAACGTTGGAATTGCTTAAAGATGCATATCCAAATTATTATTATTATTATTAAAAATTCGCGGAATGGAGTGGAGCGAGAAATTTGGTTTTAGTTATTCTGGCATGTAAGCGACAAGTTTAAAAAGAACATTCCACTTAGTAAAATATGAAAAAGACTTTAACATCATTGGTTGCTGTGGGTGTTCTTGCCGGCTTAACAACGATTACGGCTGATGCATTGAAAATTGGCGGATACAGAAGTTCTGACTTGCTTTCGGAAGGGATTACGCAAGACTCAAATAGCGGACCTTACTGGGCACCGTTGAAATCATGCGGCGGCCCTTTCTACGAACCATTGAATACTCACGGTGGTCCTTAATCTGTTTAATTTTTTGTTCTTTTTTAAAATTCCAATTAGCTTGGACTATAATACTCGCTTCGCGATATTCCGTTGGTGATAATTTGAGCTTGCATTGTTCAGTCCAACCAGACTTTAAAATAAAATTTACATTAATTTAGTTTTCGCACGTAGAAATTTGACAAAGTCAATTTCGGAGTAAATTAATATGCGAACGAAGCGAGCCTATCCCAAAATAAAAAATCATCCGCCGTTCGTGCTATTGCTGCTTTTCCAGTCTAAATCTGTTGCATATCCTGTAATTGATTTAACATTCCCGAATAAAGAGCCAAGCCATGAAAAATAGAGTTTGCCTGCCTGCAAAACACCCGGAGCTGTTTTTAAGTCCACTCCCCTATTCTTGGTAACGACAGAAAAACTAATAACTGTAAATAAAATTAAAATAATTAAGAACATTGCAAAAAATTTGTGTCTTAGTCTTTTAAATCCTGTCAAGAGCCAGATTAAAAGAACGACAGCCCCTATAATAAGTATAAATCCGCTGATAGCCATAATTAATTAAATCAAGGCGTCTATAAAAAGATTTCGTGTGTTAAGTCAACTTACTAACTCAACATTCTGCAGTTTAATTCCTTCAATAATCCGCAAACAATAGATAAAATTAATCATTAATGTTAATAATAAAATACACGGCGATAGGAGTGGGCAATCTTTTATGTTAAAACTGCGGGTTTACTTTGTATAAGGGCAAGGTTTTTAATGTAATTTCACAAGAGATATATGGGCAAGACCTTAGAGGAATTTGTGATTTTCCTGGAGGTCGAAGTTATTGGGAAGCGACAAGTTAGAAATCAATAACGACTTTCCAATGGCTGAGTTTAAAAAATCGCCACTCCTTATGGGAAAGGGAAAATCGAAAAACTTGCAAAAGGAAGATTAAGCGAAGGAAACCATTGGTGTCCTCGCGTTTTCAGCCCCAAAACGTTTTCACGGAGTAAAACGGATATGGCTGAGCAAAGCGAAGCCCCTTAGCACAGCGGTCAAGTGTACAAGCCTCTGGCGCTTGTGACCCAGGTTCGAATCCTGGAGGGGCTATTCATAAGCAAATTTAAAAAATTTGGATTCGTCAAATAATCAAGGATAAGAACCTTAGGTTCGACGAGCAACTTCGCGAATGACAAAATTTGGCATTAATTACCGAGCGGGGTTGCGAGCAGAGCAACTTCGTGGTAGAAGTGTGATCCATAAGCTCCTTCGTACGAAGTTGGGAGCACTGGAGGGGCTATTCATAATCAAATTTAAAAAGAGGCGAAAATGCATCCCAAACACAGAAAATATCTTCCAATAATCTTAAGGGACTTTCACTATCCAAAAAGTTTTTTATTGATAATTGCAATACTAACAGCATATTTATTATTTAAAAATTCTTCGATAAGCTCTTGGATAAATAGCCTAGAATCCATAACTTATCTTGGAACATTTATTGCGGGCATGCTATTGGCCTTCCCATTTTCTGTCGGATTTTTCCTTGCATTAAATCAGCCAAACATTTTACAAACTGCAATAATCGGGGGATTTGGAGCTTTGATGGCTGACCTGCTTATATTCAATATAATAAAGGTTTCATTTAACGATGAGTTTCAGAGGCTGAAAGAAACAGAAATAATAAAGGACATAGATAAAATCATAAAAAAAGATTTTGGAAAAAGACTGGAGCATTATATTCTTTATGCTTTTGCCGGGATATTAATAGCAACACCTCTTCCAGATGAAGCTGGAATGTCTATGCTGGCTGGTTTAACTCATATAAAACAAAAAGTCCTCGCGTTAATTTCATTCGTTCTTCATACTTTTGGAATATTAATGATTATTTTAATAGGCAACTAGAATTACAGCTTTATTCCCAGCTCTTCAGCGCTCTTTGTCCGTTTGTCATGCTGGTCCATCTCCCCTTTTTGCAAACAATCGAAGCAAGTATGTATGCTACCATCAGCTTCTCTGACTCTGCCTGTCCCCCTGCATTTCGGGCAATTTTGATCGACCATAAATTCATATAATTTGGAGTGTTTAAATATTTAATGGCTTTACTATATAACAATAAACTTATATACTTCCGTGTATTTAAGAAGACATGGAAGAGGAGATAGGAGAGGTATCTACTTTCTTTGGGCATGTAAGTGTGGCCGCCATAAAGCTTTCTGACAAGTTAATGGTTGGAGACAGGATTCACATCAAAGGCAACACAACTGATTTTGAAGCTGATGTTAAAGAAATCCAGATAGAAAGAAAGCCGGTAAAAGAAGCAAAAAAGGGCGAGCATATTGGTATAAAAGTTCCAGAAAAAGTAAGGCCTAATGACAAGGTTTTTCTTGTTGGATAAAAGAAAAACAATAGGAGATGCCATGAGAATAAAAATAAAACCAGACGGGTTTATAGATTCATTGAAAAACATGGTGCTAGGATATGAACACAGATTTTATCCTAGGCTTGCGATTTCAGATGCTCATGAAAAAATCTTCACGCAAATAAAAAGATTCGCTCAAGAAGAGGTCTTAATTGTCAGCGATTTAGACCCGGAATTTTATGAATATGCGACTTTCAAAAGTGCTGTCTATAATTTTATTGATAGGGCAAGGGAGGAAAATTTTCCATCAGGAGTTCCATTGAAAATTGCTTCCTGTAAAAGCAGGCAAAGATTAGAAAGAGAGAATCCATTTCTCATCGAACTTTCAAAAAAAGGCAATGCAGAATTATGGATACCTCCAGGGAGGCCGGTGCATCATTTTATATGCATCGATGGGAATGGTTTGTTTTTAATTGAAGATCATGCTCCGAATTGCAATTATGGATCTTTTTTCATGGAACGAACAACAAAACTTGGAGAAGAATATGGGAAAAATTTTCTGGATTTAACAAAAAGAGCATCAAAATTGGAGTTTGTTTTAAATAATTCTGCAGTTAATTGAGAATAAAAAACACAAAATTCTGAATCACTCTTCACATGAATCACTTAATTCTTCAATCTCTGATTTAAAAACATCGGGATATTCTCTTATTCTTGGAAGTAAAGTTGATGCTGCGTTGTATCCTATTTCAAAAGGAAGAGTTTCTTTGGCGTTTCGGAATTGTAGGTATTCTTTATACAATTCTTTTATTTCTTCTACTTCTTCATTAGTGTACACTCTACTTTTATTGGGATTACTCTTATTGCTAATCCTTGGTTTTGTCCTTATTTCAAGTGAATTTCCCATTTAAAATTAAATAAATAATAGTTTATAAAAATTTAGGCGATACATGATAAAAACAACAAGCTTATAAAACAATTTCTCGTGAATTTTTCAGAGAGAAAGCCCCTGTCGTATAGAGGCCAAGTATGCCACCCTCTCAATATCTGAAAAGAATTGCTGAGATTTAGTCGTTGAGATAATAATCTCTGTCCGCTTGGACAAGCGTTTCTTAAGAGTACGGTGGTGACCCGAGTTCGAATCTCGGCGGGGGCGTTTTCTTGAACTGAAAGTTCAATATATTTATTACTCGAGATTCGGACGAGGAGAGTAAGAAGCGAGGCTGGGACGTTCACACATAAAAACGCCAACCCCATGCGAGGCATTGCACTTATCCCACCACCCCCTCGCGGGATTTGCACATTGAGATTTCACATCTCGGCAAGGGGGTTGCTGTCAAAGAAATTATTCTTCAATAAATTCATTTACATCAAAAATGCTCTCAAAAAAACTTAGAGGTAAACCTCCTTTATTTTCTGGTTTATTTATTATATCAAATCTTTTTTGAACAAATGCCTTATTTAATTTAGGATTATAAGCTACATAAATATTCACTAATACGAATGCAAGGATAGATGAATTTGAACCTCTTTCAAAACGAAAATTTATCATTTTCTTTAGCAAGTTAAATGTAGGTAAAGGTTTCATAACACCATTATCAAATTCAAAAAAATTGAACACCCCAATAAAATGAATTCCCCGCAATCCTCTAAATTTATTTCTGGCTTTTCCAAATAGTTTTTCAACTTTATTTTGTGTAGATCCTTCCATAGATTTTAACTTTGTCATCTCAATAAAGAATTCATTTCCGTCTTTTCTAACCCATGCTTCTGGAACAAGCCCACTAACTACATTATCTGGTTTTAATTCGACTAAATCTAATTTCAATAATGAATTTTCTAAAGCCATCAACTCAAATAAACAATCTTCAAAATTCTTACTTGTTTTTGCATCTTCTACTCATTTAGGAAAATTTTTGATATTCTCAAATTTAATAATTACTTCGTCAATTTTTTCTAAAACCGAAAATGCTATCTCGTTTGGTATTTGATTTTTTGGAATACCCTCTTTTACCCAGTCTTTCTTATTAATCTCTTCTAACTGCCTTTTTAACCAATCTTCTCCCAAGTATTTTTTGATGTTTGAATAATCCATAAAAATCTAATAAATCAACATTATTTAGAATTTGCTATCTCAAAAGGCTAATCTTTTTATATGAGCCTTTCATGGTACGCTTATGACAAATCATAAGCTGATAATAGGAAATTGTATGGATATGGGTGAAATAAAAGATGGTAGTATTCATTTAGCTGTAACCTCTCCACCTTATTTTAATGCTCCCTTTGATTATAAAGATTTATTTAAGAATTATGAGCAATATTTAGGAGTTCTAAGGAAGATGGCTAAAGAATCTTTTAGAGTTCTTGCCGAAGGGAGGATATTTGTTTTGAACATTGATGATATGTTAGTAAATGGTGATAAATTTCCGATTGTTGCAGATGCTATAAAAATTTTTCAAGAAGCTGGATTTAGATATCGAGATAGGATTATGTGGAAAAAACCAGACGGATATTTGAGGATAAGCAGAAGAAGTGGAGTAATTTTACAAAATCCTTATCCAATGTATTTTTATCCAGATAATCTTCTTGAAAGTATTATAATCTTTCAAAAAGGGAAA
>JACOYJ010000053.1 GCA_016181885.1 Candidatus Pacearchaeota archaeon
AAGAGACGAAGGCTTGCATCCTGCAATAAGAATAGCTTTAAGGGCAATCACGGATTTCGCAATTCCATTCCAAAAAAGCTCAAAACTTTACTGGAGATATTTCCTTGTCCCAGAAGCAGAATTCACAGAGGAAGCGATCCCTCAAATAACCGCGCCTGTAATTGAAGTAAAAAAAGCAAAAAACGAAGTCCCTGAAATAAAAGAAGAGCTTCAAATAATCAAAACCATGCCAAACGAACCAAGAGAAAAAATTGAAATGGTTATTTCAGAGCCGAAAAAAGAAGAAATGTTAACCCCCGCAGCAAAAGAACCCCTTATTAAAAATCCAGCAATAGAAAAAAAAGAAATCCTTCCAGAACAAATCCTTGACAAAAAGGCCCTAAAAAAAGAAGCCAAAAAGCCAAAACCCAAGCCAAAAAAGCAAAAGTCAGACAAAAAAGAAGAGGGTTTTTTCAACAAAGTAAAAGAGCGCCTGGCCAGCAAGTCAATAGACATTACAGATATTATTGGGATAAAAAAGGATGAATTAATCTTAAAAGTCAAGAAAGAAAAAAAAGAAGAGTTGCTTATTGCATATAATAAAAGGAAAATAACTGAAGGCGACATAATTGAAGCCCATAAAAAAGCAAAAGAAGCTGATTTGCCATATAGCATCTTAAACCTCTCGGGAATCCCGAAAAAAATCCAGGATTTAATTGAAGCGCTAAAGGATATTTCTTCAATTGAAAAGCTTTAAATTGCCGCTCCGCTAAAGCTCCGCGATATTTGATAATTGATATCTTGAACCCTCCATGTTTAGCTCATCCTCAACTTGCTCAGATTAATCCAGCCATAAAAAATTCACCCAAAACCCTTAAAAAGCCAGTTTTTCTATAGATTCCATGAACGTATATTTTAACGCGATTTTCATCGGAGGCAGTTTAAAAAATCGCCCTTCCACAACAAAAGGGAAAATCGAAAAAAACCGCGAGGTTGTTTTCAATGGGTAAAATAAAATCAAAAATGGTCAAGAGAACAGCCGAGGAGCTGAAAAGAAGAGGCATAGTTTTCCATCCGGATTTTGAGAAAAACAAGAAGGTCCTTGGAAGCAATACGATGCCCTCAAAAAAGATAAGAAACCAGATGGCTGGTTATCTGGTAAGATTGGAAAAAAGAAAATCCTAATCTTTATTTTTCCTACAGAAGCTATTTAAACTAAAATAAGTTCAATTTTCTATAGCCTGTAATCAGGGCCATAGGGAAAAGCTGATTCTTATTCTTTTGTGTTCTAATAATTATATAAAATTTAAGACCCCGCCCATACTTTTTTAAACACTTTTATTTTCTTAATCTCGGCTCTGTAGCTCAGTGTCAGCAGCGCCGCTCTCATGGAGTTTAGAAAATAAACTGCATTAAAAAAATAGAAACTTGAGTAAGGCGGAGGTCGGGAGTTAAATTCTCCCCAGAGCCATTTTGAGTGAAACGAAAAATGAACCTTGCAAAATCTTTGATTTTGGCTTGAGACACTTTTTAACATGGCTTTAACAAATATTAATCAATAATCCAAAAAATAAATGTCAGCATTGGCCATTTTCTTGTAAAATTCAAAGTTCTCTGACTTCTCTTTAGCATAGATAAAAACTTTGTTCAAGCCCTCCCAAAAAAAGAACCAGCCTGCAGGCTCAAACATAATCATGATTAGCTTTGAAAAAAAATCTTCTTTTTTAAGCATGAATCCTCCAAGAAGCATCAATACAACCCCAAGAAAAAACCAAAACGAGCCGGTGGCCTTTATATTTCTCACTTTCTTCTCCTCGTCTTTAAAATGCTTGTTAAAATGCTCTTTCATTCTTTTCCTTATCTTAACTTCGTCAAAGTGATTTCTCTTATGCTTAGGGATCATCATCCTAAGCTCTATTTTGCTTTTCTTAACAACAGAAGCTTTCTTGCATTCAACAAGAAAATCATCAGATAAAGCCCTCTGTACATAGGGTCTGGGGTCAAAATCAGAGAATAAATCATCATAAGAATCAAGGATTAGGCTGATATTCCCTTCCCTAAGCCTTTCTGCAGCAGTCTTCATTTTTTCGACCATTTTTTAATAAACAAATGGGCTTTTGTCGCCCTTTTTTCTTGGCAGTATGTGATAATGAACATGCTGAACTATCTGCCCTGCAGCAGGAAAATTATTGTTTACAAGATTAAACCCGTGCGCTTTCTGTTTCTTAATAATTTTCATTGCAGTTTTCTTTATGCAATCCAAAAGCTCTTTTCCAGAAGTCGTTGGCAAATCCAAGGTTGTCTTAAAATGCCTCTTTGAGATAATCAAAGAATGTCCTGGAACCTTTTGATTTTTATCTGGCACAGAAAAAAAACTTTCATTCTCATAAATCCTCCCGCAGGGAATCTCCCCGTTCGCAATTTTGCAAAAAATGCAGTCTTCCATGCCAGACAAAAGGACATGTAATTTAAAAAACTTTATGATTTGACGCCTCTCAAAGCTTCGCAAATATCATTTAATTAATCTTAACGCGCTTTGGCTATCTTAGCTCAAATAATTTAAATTAATCCTCAAAAAACCTTAACAAACTAATTTATTTCTCAGCGAATAAATTTAATGGAAATTAACTTGGATTCGCTTTGATTAACTTACCTTATCAACCCCGCATTAAAAATCCTTTTTGACATTAGCATATTTTCCATCGACGAAGAATCTTAACCTAGTTTGATTCTTAGTACACTAATAGGCAAGGCGTTAGCCGAGCGTTTTGACTTTGGCAAATACGACATCAATCCCGAAGTCAAAATGCGGATAGAGCGCTATATTCTGAAAATATTAATCAGCATTCTTCTTCCTAGTATCAACTCTTTTTCCGTAAGATAAAATGCTTTTGCTTTCGTAAATTGCTTTTCTCAGAGCTTCTTTGAGTTTTTTTATTTTTATTCTGACTTGCTCTCCATCATCCCGCCATCTAACTGTAACAGTATTATCCTTTGGAGTTTGATCATCGATGGTTATGCAAAACGGAGTCCCAATTTCATCATTTCTAGCGTATCTTCTGCCTATGCTTCCGCTTTTATCGTAAGAAACTTTCCATTCCTGCCTCAGGTCTTCAATTATCTTTTCAGCGATTATTTCATATTCTGGCTTTTTTATTATGGGAAAAACTGCTGCTTTTATTGGAGCTAATTTTGGGGGAAGTTTCAAGATAACATAATCTCTTTTCTTGTCAAAATTATAAGCCTTAGTTAATATCGCAAGGAAAACCCTTTCCATTCCAAAAGTAGGCTCGATGACCCTTGGGATGAGCTTATTTTTGTATTTCTCGTCGAAGACTTGCATAGAAACCTTTGAATATTTTTCATGATTCGCCAAGTCAAACTGCCCTCGATTGGCAATTCCCGCAACTTCCTTGCTTCCAAAAACATATTCATAATCTAAATCGAAAGTCGCGGAAGAATAATGGCTCAATTCAGATTTTTTATGCTCCCTGATTTTAATCTCATTCAATCCAATGCTGTTAAGCCACAAAATCTGTTCAGCCAGCCAATAAGCATGCCACTCTTCCAGCCTTCTATCTTTCAAAATCTCGCCAATCGCAGTGTCACGCAAATTATTTTCGTTTTTTTCTTGAGATTTTGAATCTAAAAACTTTATCTTAACATTTAAATGTCTTTCATCAAGCAACTCGCATTTTTTCTCTTCTGGGTTTATAAAAAACTCAAACTCTCCTATATGAAACTCCCTGCTCCTGAATAAAAAATCCCTCGGCGCAATTTCATTCCTGAAGCATCTTCCAATCTGCGCAACTCCAAATGGCAGCGGCATTCTTGAAGTCTGCTGAATTATCTTAAAATCGCTGAACATCCCCTGCGCGGTTTCCCCGCGCAGATAAGCTTCAATAGAATCAAAAGCCCCGATTTTAGTTTTAAACATAAGATTAAACTCTCCCTGCGCTTGATATTCTCCTCCGCAATTATCGCATTTTGCTTTTCCAACTTCGCTTTTATCTATTTTTGCTGATTTCTTGCACTGTTTGCATATGACTGCAACATCGCTAAAATTAGCAGCATGTCCGGAAGCCTCCCAAATTTTTGGATGTGAAATAATGCTTGCCTCAATTCCAACCATGTCTTCTCTTTGATTCACAAAAAAATTCCACCAGTCTCTTTTTATATTATTGAATAGCTCAACTCCTAAAGGCCCAAAATCCCAAAACCCGGACAATCCGCCATAAATGTCACTTGATTTAAAAACAAAACCTTTCTCCTTGCAGAAATTCGCAAGCTCATCTATGGATTTTAGTTTTATGATTTCTTCAGACTCAACTTTTTCCTGAGAAATTTTTTTTCTTCCATCAATTATCTTTTTAGCTTTTTTCTCAGCTTCGATTTTATCCTTTCCGAGATAGGCTACATACCTGCTAACAACCTTCCCGTTTTCCCTGTGCGTCTCATTTAAATAAAAATAATCCTTGCCATGAATTTTCTTTTTTACAATAAACGCCATTTTATCCTTCTAAAAATTTAAGATATTTATTAATTAAAAAAACAATAATTTCTTTCATTTCATTGATATTTTCTTCTGTTTCTTCAACAGAAACAAGCTGTCCGTAATAATTTATTCTATTTCTTATTTTTCTTAGCCTATCAAACTTAACTGAAATTGTTTCTTCTCCAATTTCTTTAAGATAAAATGTAAATGCCTCATGGGAATAAATTTTAAAGCCATTTAGAGCGGCAATTGCTTCCAGCAAATTTCTCAAAACATCATAAAAGCCTACCATAATTTTTCTTGAAGAGAACTCATCAATTTCAGTTCTTTCTAAGAATATTAAATCTCTCTTTGCAGTCATAAATAAAGCTTTAGCTAAATTTTCGTCTTTCTTTGCTATCCTTGCAAGGCCTTGTTTTAAAAAATTATCGAATCTCATTTAAACATCTCCACAAAGCCATATAATATTGCCCCATTAATAAAACTGTTCAATAATTCTTTATTTTCTTCTTTCATTTTTTCTAGCTCTTTATTTGAAAACAAAAATAACTGAATTTTATGCCCCACTTCATCTTCAAATTTTTCAAGATTAATCTCTTTTTTTAAGGGAGTTATTACAAGCAAATCAATATCACTTGCCTTAATATCTTCTCCTTTAGCAAAACTTCCAAATAAGACAACTGCCCTTGGCTCATTAAACTCTTTAGCTAAAAAACTAATAATTCCAGATTCTTTTATTTTTTTAAGATTATAATTAATCTTCAATTGCTTAAATGCTTCCTTTTCAGTATTTGCTTTAAAAAATAAATGATTAAATTTTTTTTCTGAATCTAAAATCCCTTTCTTCTCCAGCTCTTTAAGATATTTTGAAATAGTTGTTGGAGATTTTTTTAAATTCCTAGACAATTCTCTAACATAAAACTCTTTTTCAGGTTCTTCTAAAAAAATTTCGATTAATTTATCCATTTTCAATCTTTATATCTTTCCAATGTCCAATTTGGTGGACAACTGTCCGTATAAATAAACGATTGTCCACTTATAAAATTATTGCTTTTATTTTGCGTTTTTCCTTATTATTTTATTTAACCACTACATAAAGTCTTTAAATCTTTTTATAGTAGTGGTTAACATTCCCTATAGGTTCTTTTATACATATTTATCTACATATTTAATAAGTATTTCTTATAAATTTACATATATTTATAAACATATATACATATATAATAAGTAATGGGAAGGACTCGTTTAGCAAAAGCAGGTATAGCTCAGCTAAAATCTCAAATCCAACAAGCCCAGCGAAGAAAAAAACATCTTCTTGATTATCTTTCTAAACTCGAAAAAGCTCACTCTGAGAAAAAAATTTCTTACGCTCACTACGTTGAAACCTTGCATAAAAAACACAATGGCAGAAATATTCATGAATTAATCCATTACTACGGCCACCATATAAAGGAATGCGAAAAACATTTAAAGCATCATAAAAAACAAGTCCATATCGGAAGAGCGCCTGCCTACGCCGTTGGAATTTTGATAATTCTTGCGCTAATGTTTTTTTCTTCGCCATCAACATTTAAGTTCACGGGTTTTTTTGTTTCAGAAGGAGAAAATGCAACTGCCGGGGAAAACGCAACTGGCATTGAAGAAATAATTCCAAATATAACTGCCCCCGAAAATATCACTATTCCTGAAACAAACATCACCATTCCTTCGGAAAATATTACAACGAGAATATAACAATTCCTAATCAAACCGTCCCTGTAAATATCACAACTCCACCAAAAAATATAACAAAAGTGCTCAAAGATAAAGATTTGAATATTTCCATAGCGCAAAATTTGGCAATACTATATCAGCCTGTAAAATGGATTACCTCGATAAAATCCGAAACAACAGGCAAAGCGCAAATTCTTATTCCTCAAGATGCTCAAAACATAAAATTGAGAAATACGAAAGACGGCTCGGAGAAGAAGTTGAGTCCTTCCCTATCTGGGCCGTCTCTTCGTATAGAAGTCGATGTAATTGCTCAAGAAGATTACGAGATAGAATACGAAACCCCCGCACCAACCTCGATAGAAGAAACCCTCTCCAACGGAAAAAAAGTAACCCTCTCATCGCCAGATTCTATCCATTACACAAACGTTCTTGCATTCACAAATCTTCAAGAAACCCTAAAAGTCACAAACCCTTCAAAAATAAAAATCCGATGGGTTGAGCAAAATACTTTCATTCAGCCAGACAAAATAGAAGACAAAAACTCCAATGGATTTTATGATTACGTTGAATGGACAGTTCCTTCATTAAGCACTCAAACATTTGAAATTATTGTCATAACAAAAGCCGAGCATCTAGATAAAGACAGAAATTTCATCTCTGATATTTACGAGCAAGTTAAAGCTAAAGACAATATTTGGTCTGAAACAATACCCAATCAAGATTATGTAAGAGTAACTTTTGAAAGAAATCTTACAAAGGATAGGGATATAACTATTTTCCCAAGAAAAGTTCAAGGCAATCCGCGAGTCGAGGTTTACGAAAAAGACTCAAATAATAAAATCGCAGAATTTTCTTCGATAACAGACAATCAATACAATAAAATTCTCTTAACTGAATTAGGGCAAGGGCAATGTTATGATTCTGAAACAGAGATTTTCACCGATAAAGGTTGGAAACTATTTAACAAGCTGACAAAAGAAGAAAAAGTAATGACACTAAATCAAAAAACAGGAGAAAAAGAGTGGCAAAAGCCAACAGATTATCAAACCTTTAAACACAATGAAGAAATGTATGAGATTGTATTAGAAGATGAAAGCGAAATGGTTGTTAGTCCTAAACATAAAGTTTATGCTAGTTTGAGTAGTTTTAATAAATCTTTAGTTGATAATACTTTAATTTCAGATTGCTGCTTGAATGCTTTTTCATCTGACCAGATGGGTGTTTTATTGAATGCTAATGATAAAGCGAAGTATGAATCGTCTTTAGTATCTTCTTTATGTGGAGAAAGTTTATTAGCCTCTAATAAGAATTCTTTGTATTCAGATTCTTTAGCAACTTTTATTTCTTGTTCTAATAATGAATACAAAAAATCAAATTCTGAATCATCTATTTGTGAGAATTTCATTAATTTTTGTTTATTCTTGAATAATTCTTCAAACACAAATTTTGGAGATATTAATTCACAATCAAGATTTAGTAATTCTTCCATTACATATCTTCTTACAGACTCGAGCTTGAAAAAAGAGAATAATATATTAGCATCAACGATTAACACTTCTGGAATTGACTCCATTTTATCTCAGAGTCCATGCCTTTTAGCCACTCTTCCTTTTAAATCGCCTGCAAGTTCAGAAATCTGTTTGTCTGTTAACTCAGATTTAGAGAGTATGCTATCAGCCAGTGAAAACTGTACTCTTCTAACAAATTGTTTAATAACTTTAGCTAAAGCTAATCTAAATTCTTCATTAAGTTCAGATGGCACGTCAATTTTAACAACTATTTCTTCCATAGGTGAAATTAATAATAAAGAATATTTAAATCTTCCTAATTTCAGTTTACATCCAATAACAAAAATTTATGAGCAGATTAATCAAGGAGAAGAAGTTTATACTTTTTCAAAAATATCTAATAATTCTCGCGGCGATAGTATCTTAACTTTTGTTTGTTTTTTAAGTCCTTTGTCTCCAGAGAATATTCCACAATTATATTTTAACGCAAGTGCTAAATATGGGGCATCCTTCAAGTTTAATTCAAGTACTTCTGAGAGTTTTTCTAAGAACTCTGAAGATGGAATAAAAGTGATTTGTTTCTTGATGAATTCCAGTGAATCATTTAATTCGTCTTTTGAGAGATGGGTCTTTGATAATAACCTATCCCTTTTTTTATCAAGTTCAGATGCCATGAATTCTGGAGCAATGAACTCGAATTTATTAAATAATTTATTATTTTCAAAAACTTCAAAACTATTGCCTTTCTTTACCAATGCAGAGAATACTACATTCACATCAACAACCAGTAGCATTGATTACCTCTTTGATTTTAATAGCTCTGAGTACCTTTTAGCCAATGATAGATTAACTTCATCTGCTAATTTGTCTGCTTGTTCTTCGGTTAGCTTAGATTTAGAAACAATGCGTTTTATTCGAGCTATTTCCTCCAGTTCCACATTCACCTTTTTTGATAGTAACAACTGCCAATTTATTTTCTTTGCAAATGCAAGCTCCTTCAATTCATCTGGCAGTTTAATGGTTACTTCTTCCATGGAAAACAAAGATGATTCAAATTATATAAATCTTTCTGATTTCAAATTAATTCCAGTAACACAAATCTATAATGAATTAAATCAAGGAAAAGAAATTTATTTCTTAAATGAAAATAATGAGCCAGTAAAAGTTAAATCAATTGAAAAAATTCCTTATAATGGCAAAATTTATGGTGTTGATGTTGAAAATGATATTGTTTTAGTAAGGCGGGGTAGTGAAAACGCAACAGCATTTTGGTCTGGGAACTCTGAAGGTTACAGTCAGGATACTTTTGATTTAAAAGTTCTTGGAGGAAGTTTAGAACTCGACCACATCATCGACCCAACTCAATTCAAAGCATATTATAATTTCTCAAACACAACTCACAATACAGCATACTGGGGATCGCCTGCAGCAGTAAGAGATCTTGTTGGAGGAACAATAGCGACAGCGCTACAATATGGAAATCTTTCACAAAATGACAGCAAAGTAGCAAAGGTGGTAGCAGACACAGGTAATGATGAACCTTATTGGAGATTTAATTTTACAATAATAGAGACTGCATCAACTATAGATTGGATATTTGTAAATATTTCTGGGAGAGGAAATGGTACAGGAGGGGGAGAGACAGAAACAGCTTATGTCCTTAACAGTTCTGCAGCACAATATGTAAGTATGGGAGCTCTCTTACAGAGTGCTGTTGGTATTGAATTTGTGTCAAAAAATTTTACAGGCTCTACTGAAATAAGCAATATTATAAATACCTCAACAAAAGCATTAGTAGTATATATTGAAGGAGTAAATTACGACACAAACGATGAACTAGCTATTGATTACGCCGAAGTAATTGTTGCATATTCCTTAGACCAGCGAGCCCCATATTGGTACGATGCATCAACAAACAACACAAACCCTCTCCCTGGAGCAAATGTAAGCCATAACATAAACTGGACAGATGATGTTGATTTAGATTATGCTATTCTTGAAATAAATTCGACAGGAACAAATTGCAACACTGCCGCAAACATGAGCGATTTAATAATTTCTGGAGCTGTTGCGTGGTCAAACATAAGCTGGGCAACAGATCAAAGATGCGAAGGAAAAATGATTTCGTGGAAACAATATGCAAATGATTCATCAAACAACTGGAACGTAACTTCAGCTCAAACATACACTGTCCAGAATGTAAACCCAACAGCTTCATTCGGAACAAACCAAGTTAATAATTCTAACTCAACATCTTCATCTGTTTTCTTCGAATTATCATGCACAGATAATCTCCTTGTAAATAAAACACAGCTATGGACAAATTTCACAGGAACATGGCACGCAAACCAGACAAACTCAACTCCGGTAGATGGAGTTACTTGGAATGTGTCTGTTGCAGGAATCGCCGATGGAAATTACATTTGGGCAGCTTGGTGCAATGATACTTTAAATAATCAAGATTATGAAAACACAAACAGAACATTAAAAGTTGATGCAACCGGTCCTTCACTAAGCAGCGCAAATTCAAACACCACTTCCGTGGCCACAAGCTCTTATTTCTGTCTTAATGTAACTGCGTCAGATTCTCTTTCGACGATAAATCAAGTTTTCGCCCAGATTACAAACACAACAGCAACTGCAAACTACACAATGTCAGAAGACGGAACTACGTGCGACGGCACAGCCAGCGACGGAATTTACGGGGTTGAAATAACCTCAACAGCAACAGGCATAGTAAACTACACAAAAGTTTTTGCAAATGATTCTCTAAACAACATCGGTACTTTAGATTTTTCAGACATATCAATAACGGTAACTTCTTCAAACACAGCCCCCCAAGTGCAGATAGTTGGAAACGACACAATGACTAATCTCGCATCTTCAGGACCTAACGAAGGCCCAACTCCAACTTATGTTATGATAAACTTCACAGCTTATGATGCAGAAGGCTTCACAGATTTAAACATGAGCTCTGCTCGTATAAATTTCACTCTCTCTGGAGAATCCCCAAGATATAACTCATGCACAAGTTCGTCAAACTACTCTACAAATTATGCTAATTTCACATGCAACGTAACAGTATATTGGTTTGACGGAGCAGGAACATGGAGCATAAACGCAACTATTTCTGATGCGGGCAGTACGCTCGGAAAAAATGATACAGCAAACTTTTATATTGGAGCATTAGACGCATTTGCAATTGCGCCGACAGCAATGACATGGGGCTCAATAACTGCGGGATTGACAGATCAAAATGCAAGCAATAATCCAATAACATTGAACAATACGGGAAATGTTAATAAAAATATAAGTGTAAATGCAACAAATCTTCGTGGACAAATAGATTCAGCATTTGCATTATGGGCTGGAAACTTCTCTGTTTCTGCTGAATCCGCATGTCGTGCCCAGAACATGACTGATCATTCTTTTGTAAATATAACCTCTGCGACGCTTCCAAAAGGAAACTTCACAATAAACAATGGAACAACGGGGCAGGAAAAAATAACAATCTGCTTAAATCTTGCAGGCAGCGAGTTAATTGCACAATCGCACTCAACAGCAAACGAGGGAGCATGGACAATAAAAATTGTTTTAGCTGCTCTCTCAACAAGATTAACAAGAAGGAAGAAAAAGAAAGCCAAAGACAGCAGATTGGTAGATGCACTTGGATTGATAATGGACGAGCTCAAAGAAGAATACCTGCTTGACAAAAAAGAGCTGACTGAAATAATTGTTTCAAAACTGAAAACAAGATACAAAATAAACAAAAAAGAGGTAATAGACATGATAAAATCCGCAGAAGAGGTTGCAATCCCCTCAGCCATATTCAGCAAAGAGCTCGGAGCTTTGGAATCAATAGTTAAGTACATGAAGGAAAACTTAAGCATGAATTACAAAGAAATTTCAGAAAGATTGGAAAGAAATGAGAGGACAATATGGACCGCTTACAAAAAAGCATCAGAAAAAACGAAATCTCTGTTTGAGATTAAAGAAGTTGAAATAAACATCCCGATAGAGGTATTCAAAAACAGCAAACTAACAGTTTTAGAATCAGCTATAATTTACCTAAAAGAAAAAGGATTTAAATATTCTGAAATCTCAAGGTTACTTAACAGAGACCAGAGAAACATAAGGACAGCTTGCATAAGGGCAATAAATAAAAAGAAATAAAAAAATTGAGCTACAATAATCTTTAAAAAGCAATTATACCTTAATACAACATGAATAAAGGGGGGAAAGGGGTTTTATACTTTAGTATTTTCTTATTTATCCTGATTGTTTTAGTATTATCTACGGCTTCGGCAGGATTTTTTGATTTCTTCAAGGCAAAAATAACTGGAAAGGCAACAAGCAGTCCTGTGACTATAAACATCACAGTTTCAGGAACAGCCACTCCTTCTATAGTTGTTATGGATAATCAATCAATGACAAGCTTAGTATCGGGTCCTACTGAAGGCCCAACAGCCACAACAGTAAGCATAAACTTAACAGCATATGACGCAGATGGGTTTGGTGATATAAATGATAGTGATTTAAGAATCTATTTCACGCTTTCCGGAGAATCGACAAGGTCCAACACTTCCTGCCTAAATACTGTGGACTTTGGAACTTATTATGCAAACTTCACATGCAAAGTAACAATGTATTGGCTTGATGGAAGCGGAACATGGACAATAACAGCCAACGTGTCAGACAGCACTGCAAGAAACGCATCAAATACATCAGCAAACTTTTTCGTGGGGGCATTAGACGCATTTGCAATTGCGCCGACAACATTAACCTGGGGTTCAATAACTGCAGGAGCAACAAACCAAAATGCGAGCAATAATCCCCTCTTGCTAAATAATACGGGAAATATTAACAAAAATATAAGTGTGAATACTACAAATCTTAGAGGAGAAACAAATCCAAATCTTGCGTTATGGGCGGGAAACTTCTCTATTTCTGCTGAATCGGCATGCAGGGCTCAAAACATGACTGATCACTCCTTTTTGAATATAACCTCTGCAACACTTCCAAAAGGAAACTTCACAATAAATAACGGAACAGCAGGGCAAGAAAAGATAACAGTCTGCTTAAATCTTGCAGGCAGCGAGTTAACTGCGCAGTCATATTCAACAGCAAACTCAACAGAAGGAACATGGACTGTAAAAATAGTAACTGCGGTATAAAATTAAAATGAAAATGAATAAAGCTGGAAGAGAAGAAAAAGGAAACATTGTAAGAGGAGCAATGCAGCATATTAAACCTTTAATAGTTGCAATTAAAAGGTATAAAAGTGGTTCTCATTCAGAAAAAGAATATGCTTATGAGCATTACGAAAAATTAGAAAATTATTTGGATAAATTTTAAAAATGACAAAATACAATAAAGGATTAATAAACCCTTTAAATTTAATAATAGGGGTTATACTTTTGATAGCTGGAGTTTTATATCTTTTTAATAATTCTGCTTTGGGTGCTTTATTAGTTGGAATAGGCATTGTAATTGAACTTTTAATTAAATATATACAAAAATTAACATGATAATAGAAAAAAACTTTATAATCGGCGGAATAATAATAGTATTAAATTTAATCGCTTTATTTACTAAAAGACAAGAATTATTGCCAGTAACATTAGCTATATCTTTGTTATTAGCAATAATTTCACAATTTTTAAATTAAAATGTCAACGATATTAAAAAACAAAGTGATTAATATAGCAATTGCACTAGTTATTTTGCTAAGTTCAATATCTGCATTTGGGGTTGGCTCGCAATATTGGGAGCAAAATCCTTTAACAATGTATCCTGGAGAAGAAAAAGAAGTATTGATTGTGCTGCAAAACATGGCTGGAACAGAAAGCATAACTGTTAATGGGGAATTGCTTGAAGGCTCTAATATTGCAGAAATAATAGGAAATAAAGAAACTTTGATTCCGGTCGGCCAAAAAGTCGATGTTGTCATAAAGGTTAAAATTCCTGAAGATGTTGCAATAGGCGGGACATATAACCTTAAAATATCTTTCAACACAATAGCCGGGCCGCAGGAAGGCGATGTCGGGCTCGCAAGCAGCATAGAGAAAAACATCCCAGTAAAGGTGGTTGAAAAAGTTGAGGCATCTCAAGAACCTGGCATAACTGGGAAAAGTATTCTTGGGATGAGTTCATACACTGCTTATTTAATGCTTGGAATAATAATATTAATTTTAGTAATTTGGCTTGTCATTAAAAAAAAGAAAACAGGCGCAAAAAAATCGAAATAAGTTTAAATAGTTCTTCAGCCTAAAGATGGTTATGAAAAGGGGGATTTTATTCTTGCTGGTATTTTTGGTTTTCGTTATCGGTGGCACTTTATTTCTCAAAGTAAATGAAGACAAAAAGGAAATAACTGGAGAGACAACCTCGCAATCGATAAGCATAAACATAACAGTAAGTGGATCTCCGCCAATCTTAGAGCTAATAAACCCAAAAAACCACACCTACCTGACACGGCAAGACTTAAAATTCAACTTCACAGCAACAAACGCAGATTATATTTGGTATAAGCTGGATAATTCATCAAATGCGTCAATAAATTCTCCGGCAAATATTAATCTAACGCTTGGGAGTCACAAGTTACGATTGTTTGCAAATAACAGTTATGGAGAAGTAGAAAAAAACGTAACATTCTATATAAATTTCAGTTTTTTCATCATAAAAGACGATCATTACGAAGAAGGAGACGATTATGATGAAGACCATGGAAACATGTCTAGAAACGATAAAAAGGGGGAGTCAACTGACTTTTTAGACTACAGCTATGAAGAACTGCAAAATTTAAGCAATTTAGTTCTCCACGATCCATCTTACGCAAAAATTAAATTCAATGAAATAATAAACATAACTGATGATTTGAATCCAGCAGATAACTCCCTAGATTTAAATTCTTACACAAACATCTCGTTCAACAGAATTTACATAAATTCAACAGCACTTCCAAACTTCAATAAGCAGGCAACTCTTTCTCTTTATAATCTGACTTTCACAAACCCAAGAATTCTCAAAGACGGAAGCGTATGTTCAGCATGCACCCAGCAAGGCTATTTTGGGGGAACGCTTGTTTTTAATGTTACTGGCTTTTCAGTTTATAGCGCAGAGGAAACTCCTTCCTCGTCAAGAACAACAGGCCAAGCTACGAGTGATGAAAGCGGAGGAGCTGGCGCACCCCCAGAAAACTTCATGATAGACAAAGAAAAAATCTCAATTTCATTAAAACAAAGCGAGGTTAAAACAGAAAAAGTAAAAATAACAAATAACAATAAAATTTCTCTAAAATTAAGCTTGGATTCTAATCTAAATGAAATGTTAAATATCTCAGAAAAATACATAACAATAAATAAAAAAGAATCAAAAGAAATAACACTAACTTTTAAGGCAAAAGAAGACACAATCCCAAACATCTATATTGGAAAAATAATGTTAACTTCTGAAAAAGCGCAAAAAGAACTTCCAATTTCAATTGAAGTTGAATCTAAAGAAGCATTATTTGATGTAAAAATTGAAATACCGACCCAATATAAGTATGTTCTTCCTGGTGAAGAGCTAATAGCAAAAGTTGAAATGTTTAACCTTGGAGGAACTAAAAAATTAGATGTTGAAGTAGAATATATAATAAAAGATAAAGGCGGAATTGATATTTTAAGAGAGACAGACACAATTGGGGTGGAAACTACTGCAAGCATTTTAAAAACATTTCAAATCCCTCCAAATATAAATCTAGGAGATTACATTCTTTACGTGAGAGCAACTTACAATAACCAAGTAGCAAGCGCAAGCGAGTGGTTTATTATAGGCAAAAAACCATCAAACCAATTTTCAATAATAATAATAATAATAATAATAATGGTTTTGGTTGGAATAATTCTCGAGATGAGAAAGATTAAAAAAGCCCATAAACAACATATTGATGAAATGGAATTAATAAAAAGAGGGTATATTAGGAAAAAATAATGGTATTAACATCCGTGACAAATATTTTAGCAATAGTCATTGTTTGTTTTAATTTTGTTAGCATAGTTCTAATTGTTTCAATTTTAAACAGATTCTCTGGGGAATTAAAAAAAGCTCTCAACATATTCTTAATAACGCTCTTCCTTTTATTTGTTAGGGGGCTTATGAGATTAACGGACTTGGTTAAGCCTGAACAACTTGAAATAGTTAACCTTGTAATGAATTTCCTAATTACCTCGTCAATTCTTGGCTCATCTCTCTATCTTTTTAAAATGGTCAAAAAGATAGATGGAAAATCAAAGAAATAACTAATCCGGATGATGCGCCTTCTTTATTTGATTTAAGATGCTTCCCCTGCGCGTCTTTATAATTGCTTGATGCGCGCTTTTATGCGTTCTTATCCTCCTGACAATAAAGAAAGCAAAAACTAAAAACAAGATAGAGCTAGGAAATTTATAATCATAATTTTACTTTTTAATTCATTCGCTTTTGTTAGATAAAAATTAGGAATTATTAAAGAATATATTAAAAATTTTGAAGTGCAGAACCTGTTAAGTAAACTCACAATCTTAACATAAAAATTGCTCACTCCCATCGTCGTGTATTTTATTACTAACATTAATAACAAATCTGCGAATGAAATGAGCAGCTAATTATATTTATTATTTGCGGATTATTTAAGGAATTAAACTATGGAATGTTAAATTATAAACTTAACTTAACAGAGCCGAAAGATATTTAAACTGTGAGTTTATATATTTAAACTATAGGTTTATATGGAAAAAATAACAAATAATGAGATGCTTTTTGTTTTAAGCATCTTCAAAAGCCCTGAAATAGAATACAACGCAAACAGCATAGCAAAGCACATAGGAATTAGCTCGATGGGAGCTCTAAAAATAGCCAAAAGACTTGAAAAAGAAAATATACTGACCTCGAGGGAGCTTGGAAAAGCCAGATTCTACAAATTGAACTTTAATAGCGATTATGTAAAGCAATATGTTAAATTCGTGCTAAAGAGAGAATCAGAACAGACTCCTGTTTATATAAAAAGATGGGTTACTGAACTTAGAAAGATTAAGAATGCTGATTTTGCTATTTTATTTGGCTCTGTCTTGAAAAAGCATGAAGAAGCCAAAGATATAGATGTTCTTTTGATTACAGATAAGAAAAGATTTCCGAAGTTAAAAAAAGAGGTGGATGAGATTAACCTTATAAATACAAAGAAATTACATCCGCTATATCAAACAAGAAAGGACTTAAAAGAGAATATTAAAAAGCGTGATAAACCAGTATTGGATGCTATAAAGGGTATTATTGTTTTTGGTGAAGATAAAATTATAAGCTTGCTTGAAAAATGAGCCATGCAAAAAATAAGGTTGATTGGTGCTTGAAAAAAGCTGAAAGAGAATTAGAAAAATCAGAAAAACATAAAGGGCTTGTTAAAACAAAGCCAAACTTGGAGAAAGCAAGAGAATACATAAAGAAAGCGGAGCATTATCTTAGGGCAACTGATTATTTAAAAAGAGGTAATTTCTCAGATATAAGTGCAAGCACAGTTTTCTATTCAATGTACCACTGTCTGCTTGCAATTGCCGTAAAATTTGGTTATGAGTCTGGGAATCAGGAATGTACATTCGCATTGATTCATAACTTAATTGAAGATA
>JACOYJ010000030.1 GCA_016181885.1 Candidatus Pacearchaeota archaeon
AGCATCGAGTCTTATCTGTATTTTTTTACCGTCGAAAATTATTTTGTTCCAGGCAGGAATTGGCTTTTCAAGTCTTTTTTCTCTTTCCTGGCCTTCAACCCATACCCAGCTCGTTTCCTCTGTTGGCTCGCCAAGAGCTTTTCTTATTTGCTCTTCATTTAACAAGCCTCCTTCATCCCTATCAACAACTCCAAGAATTTCATTAAGATCCTGCCTTACAGAGCTAAGATAAAGCTGAAGCTTAGCATAATCTATATTTCCAGTTTCATACTCTTCTGCATAATGAGTTATTCTTTGGATTTCATCTTCAACAGAAGAGGCTAAAATTAATGGTGATAATAAAAATACAAAGAAAACTAATAAAAATATCTTTTTCATTTTACATTTTTTTTGTAATTTCTTTTTATTGCAAAAACTCCATAAATGAAAATTAAGATACCCATAATTAGGCCTATGATTGATAAAATAGAAGTTTTATTATTAACAATATTAATTAAACTATAAATAAATATAACTAATCCTATCAGTGTAAAAGTTATTATTTTCCAAAACAATTCCCAAGAAACATGCTTCTTAGCTTTATCCTCAAACACCTCTTTTCTCATCTTTCAAACAAAGAATTGAAGATATTTAACCTTTTCTACAATCCAAAATTCTCCACAAATTCTTCTATGGCTTTATACTGTTCAAGAAAAGCGACACCTTTTTTTGTAAGAGCAAAGGTTTTGTTTTTTCCGTTCATTTGATTGATTATAAATTCTTTGGACAAAAGTTCGTTAACATAATCCTTAAACATCTGGGGAGAAAGATTAGAGGCATAAAGCAATCTAGTAGGTTTTATGTTTCTAGTTTCCATAATTGACCTAAGGATATCCTTGATTACCTCAAGCCTCTCTCTTCGCTTTCCCATTTTAGTGTTTCCTTGGGAAAACGAACATCTTTGATTTGAGCTTTCCCATTTTAAGTTTTTGTCACCCTAATTACCCCATATAAAAACAACAAAAAGAAGATTAAATTAAATGCGTAGACGTTTATCATAACTGCCTGATTCCAGGAGAAAAAAAAGCTGGCCAGGGTATTAAGAATCCAGGCAAATAACCCAAGAAGCATTGCTATAAAATAAAATTTAGGGAATTTTCTTCTGCTTCCGTTTTTCCGGTAATTTGAATAGCTTAAAGCTGACAAAACAAAAAACAGCGTTGTTTGAACTAAAAACATAAAGTTGAATCCCGGCCACAAAAAATCCATCAAAATAATTACTATCGACATGGCATAAAATATTGCAATTTTTCCGCTCAATAAGGAGCTTTTTTCATCAATGGATTCCAATCTTGTCCATATCAGGCTATAAAGAAGGAAAAATCCGCCCATGACTAAAAAGAACTCGAAAAATATTTCTGTAAGAAACCAGAGCTGGGAGTATAACCCTAGTTTTATCAGGGGGTAATCAAGAAAATAGCGGAATGCGAATCCCAGCCCGTAAAAAAGGAAAGCGTTCCTGAAATACCGTATCCCATTGTGCTCGCTGAGTCTGAACAGCCTATCAGAGCGTGTGACTATCAACGCGCATATGAAAATAATTATCAAAGCGTATATCAATTTTATAGACTCTTTGTTTCCGATGATAAATGAATAAAGGTCCATCTTCCAAATATACTTTTTCTTCTTTTAAAGATTTATGTTGATTAATATAGGCTTTTTTATATAGGAGAAATATGTATCTTTATTTCTGACGCTTTATAAATAGATTTTATGTTGAAATATAGAAGTAAAGGAGGCATATATTCAGCCGGTTTTATTGGTGCGGAATTCTAACTTCCTACACCATCTTACAACCCTAACCTCATGGACTGACCAAACCCCAAATTTCAGTCCTTCCCAAACGCACCAATAAAACCTTTCCTTACTCGAAAAATGCTAATTTAGAATGATTAATGATAAAGATTGGAAAGGTTTTATTAATCTTGGTTAAGCTGGAAAATTGAAGGTTCTTTAGTTTAGATTAACCTTTACCTTGGGGCTTTTTCAACAGAGCCTCTCTAAAAACGCCGACGCGGAGAATCGAACTCCGAGGACGGAAAACCGTCGTGGATTAGCAATCCACTGCAATACCATTATGCGACGTCGGCCTTTTGTTTTTCGTCGCATCATTTCTTTTGTCTCTAAAGGGAGAGGTTGTGAAGGAGAACCGCAGGTTCTTCCCATATGCGACGTCGGCCTTTGTATTATCTTCTAAGAAACTAAAGTATTTTAAAGCTTTTTATATTATGCCTTTCATGGTGAGGATAGCAATTCTTCTTGGAATTTCAACTTACGTTTCATTAATAATAACAATAACGCTTGCAATAGCTATGACAAAATTCCATAAACCATTGTTAAAATACCACAAATTTTTCGCATATTTGCCATTTGCTTTAGCAACCATTCATCTTTTAATAGTTTCCGGCATCATTTAGGGGCTTATCATTCGGTTTTATCCCGGGTTTTCTTTTCTCCTTTTTCTTTCCTGCATGTATTTGAAAATTATGAATAAAATAACGATGATTGAAAGCCCAGAGCCGATGTAGGTCCCAATTTTTATGAAGTTGTTTGCTTTTTGATTTGAATTAATATTCTCTTCAATTTCTAAATTAGCATCACTAACATTTGCAGATTCGTTTAATCTATCATCTTCAACAGCTGTTGCATTTTCTATTTCATCATCGGTATTGTTGCTCGTTTCATCTGAGTTTTCAGTTAAATTTACTCTATCAGGATTTCCCTCTTCGATTATGCCTAAACTTGCGTTACTGCATTTTGACACTTTTATAGTAGCATCCTTTCCCGATAAACCAGTTAAAGACACTAGGTAATTTTTCGCGTCAATTGCAAATTTGCTATAAAGGGTGCTGTCCGTTGATAAATAACTGCCGGCTTTTCCAATCATCACCTCGGCGCTTATATTTCCGGGAGAAATGCCGTTTGATTTAAGAAGGGCAATTTCCTTTCCGTCAACATTATATGTTTCTCCGACATCAAATACTTTTGTTGAAGAGCCTACTTTTAATCCGGTTCCTTCGTTGGAGATATTAACCAAGCTAATCGAATAAGTTGTTTTGTCAGTGAATTCTCCAGAAAAGGAAGACGTATTTGTCAAATTAACTAATTGAGCATCGGCGATTACTATAGCATTTATTCTGTTGGTTGCTGTTCTTTCTTCCGCATACGACACCCCTACAGCAAGGCCGTTTACGTTTTTCTTTTCGCCAACACTAATTTCTCTTGAGTCATGAATTAAAGAGCTGTTGTCCGCGCACATATATCCTGCAGAAACAACATTCAAACTCACGGACAGTAAAATTAAGGCAAAAAGCACCGTCTTTTTCATTATTATATTTTGTTTTTATAATATATAATCTTTTTGATTGCAAAGTCGTTGAAAACTATTTAGTTTATAATTAATTACTTTTCCGTTAAGTTTAAAAGAAGCTCATTCTCTAGATTCATATAGCGAGGTGGAGCAGCCTGGAGTGCTCGCAGGGCCCATAATCGTACGGGAACCAAGGTTCCCCTAACAAGTCACCCCTCCTTTCGGAGAAAAAATGAGAAACCCTGAGGTCGTGTGGTTCAAATCCCACCCTCGCTATTTATAGTGATAAAGAAAACTGCTATGGTGTTAGCCAAATTTGTTTGAGCCTAGCTATTTTTACTTCAAACAAATTTAAACTTTCAAAAAATTTAAAAAATACCTTTCCATTATATTAAAATGTTTAAAAAAAATTCCAAAGACAATATTTTAAAAGAATTGGAGGAAACTTTGATAGAAGTCGGGCTAAAAATAGCAAAAAGGGGCGAAGGGGCATTGTTTGTCGTCGGTGATGTCAAATACAGGCCATTGATTAATCAAAAAATACCCCCGTTCAATGTTGTTAAAAATCCAAAACTCTTAGAATCTCTTTCTTTAATGGATGGAGCAGTTATTATTGATAAAAAGGGATTTTTGAAAGCCTATGGGGTTATGATTAAAACAACAAAAACCATAAAAAATTTTGGCACAAGACACAGCGCAGCAATGACAGCATCCTTAAGAAAAGGGAATTTTGTGTTGATTGTTTCAGAAGAAGATAAAAAGTTAAAAGTTATGAGAGAAGGAAAGATGGTTATGCAGATTGACCCTCTGCAGAAAAATGTTGAGAAGTCAGTTTCTGGCGCAGTCGATGTTCTTGAATCTGTTGGAGCCGGGACTTTAGGTACAATAGGCACAGGAATTCTCGTTCCGGCTCTTGGAATAGCTCTGTTGCCGGGAATAGTTGTTTTTGGTTCAGCTTATTATCTTGGAAGATTACTAACGAAGAAAAAATAATTCTAATGTTTCTTTGGCATTGCTTTTTCATCCATATAGAACACTTCCCAAATGTGGCCGTCTAAATCTTCAAAATCCCGTCCGTACATCCAGCCGTGATCTATTGTTTTGTTAGTTTTTTTGCCGCCAGCTTTAATTGCTTTTGTAAACATTTCGTCCACTCTTTTTTTGCTGTCAACCTGAATTGCTAAAAGAACTTCAGTAGTCTTTTTTGAATTAGCAATTCCTTTTTTTATAAATGTTTTAAAGAATCTTTCAATTAATAACATAGCGAATATGTTTTTTCCAATAATCATTCAAGTAGCATTTTTATCCGTAAACTTAGGATTGAACTTAAGGCCTAATTTCGTGAAGAATGCTATAGACTTATCCAAGTTCTTGATGGGGAGGTTGACAAATATCTGTTTAATCATTTTATTTTTTAATATGGTTTACCAAACAGCCAGAATTCCAGCCATAATAATGAATCTCACAAGATCATAGGCTGTATTCAAATAAAATAGTTTCGCGCTCTTCCCTTCCCATAGCATGCTTCCAACAGAAGCGGTCATATAGAATCCAAGCCATACCCAAATTCCAATGAAGGCTCCGTTAATAAATGAGGATGGGTCTGCCAAGTTTAGGAAAGCAGCGAGTATTAGGGTAGTTATCAAGGACATTACGAAAGAAATAAGCATCGGACTAGCCATCCCCTTTTCTTTCCCCTTTTTAATATCCTTGTCCGTGAACTTCATTGCGCTTATCCAGGCCTTTCCAAAAAGAGGCCCATACCAAAGAAATCCAATAAAAAAGTTAACTAATGCAACAACAAGAACTGCAAGATAATTAACATCAACCCCAAATATCATAACAATTGTTATCCCTTATGCTTTAAATATGTTTTGAAATGTCAACTCCGGACAAAGTCGAAGTTTGCAAAACGCCCTCACCAGAATCGAACCTGGATATCCGTAAGGAAACCGGTTTACTCTAGTCTTTCCCATTTTTAAAAGGGAGAGGTTGTGAAGGAGAACCGCAGGTTCTTCCCATTTTCGAGATCGGCGGCAGTACCGTTGTGCCATCCGAGCAGAACATTCTTAAGTTACGCCCGCACCAGGAATCGAACCTGGATGCCTAGAAGGCCTGGTTTTCGAGACCAGTACAAAACCATTATGTGATGCGGGCACAAATTAAATTACAATAACAGCATTATAAAATTATCTAATCTAGAAAGCTTTATGAGTACTTTAGTTTTAGTTTTTTAATGAAACAGGTTATCTATTATTTAATTGCTGGGACAAGAGGCGGGTTTGCTAGGGCAAAGATAATTGAGGCCATAAGAAGAAAACCTATGAACGCCAATAAATTGTCTAAAGAGTTAAAATATGATTACAAAACTATTCAACATCATCTTGACATTTTACTAGAAAACAAAATTCTTAAGAAGGAAGGGGTTTACGGCGGCGTTTATTTTATTTCTCAATTAATGGAAGAAAATATTAAAGTTTTTGATGACATTTGGAAGAGATTTGGGAATAATTCTGGAAAATCTATATAAAGGCAAAAAATTTTGTTTGAAAAATGGAACGAATATCTTTTGCTTTTTCAAATGTAAGGAGGTTAAAATGAGAAAATTTTTACTTAGTTTATTTGTCGTGAGCTTCGCTGTTCTTGGACTTGTTGGTGCGTCTGCTCCGGAAAAAACGGACGCATTTATCTGTCCTGTTTTCAATTCGGGTGCAGTGGGGATGCATAATCCAAATGCTGTGCCGATTGCTGACGGGGATTATACAATCTTAGGTCCGTATGTGGTGGTGCCAGTTCATGCAACGAATGGTAACGGTGCTGGGAACCCCGGCGGGATCCATTCGGGTCCTGGAGACACAGATTACACGCCTATTTGGAATTTGTAGCCATTCGCATATTTCACTTTTCTTTTTTTGTTTTTAACAAGATTTATAAATAAAATAGTAAATAAGTTTAAATGGCAGTTATGATTAATTTATCGATTATATTTTCTGTAATTAACATTTTGTTAATCGTGAGTCTTATTTACGTTTATATAAAAAATTATATGAAGATTAGATCAACCTTTACTATAGGATTAATCTTTTTCTCTTTTTTGTTTTTAATGCATAATGCGCTTTATTTATACTTTTCAATAACAATGATGCCCTATTATGCAGATGGAACTCAATCATTTATCCTAATATTTAACTTTTTACAGACTCTTGCATTTTTGACCTTAAATATAGTAACCTGGAAATGAAAAAAAGTTATGTCATAATTGGCGTTGCATCTTTAATGTTATTTTTATATCTCGCTTGGTATCTCCTTTCTCCATTATTTATAGACAAGGTTGTTAGTGAAGAATCTCCATTTGTAGAATCAAGATCAGTTTCTTCAGGTAGTTTTATGGATGCAGATTCTTCCCACAAGGTTTCTGGAGTGGCAAATGTAATTTCAGACAATGAAAATTATCTTCTAAGATTTGAAGATTTTGAAAGCACTAATGGTCCAGATCTAAAAGTTTATCTTTCAGAAGATTTGGATGCAAACTCATACGTGAGTTTGGGAGTTCTCAAGGGAAATATCGGAAACCAAAATTACGAAATTCCTCCCGGAACAGATTTGAATAAGTACAAATATGCTTTGATTTGGTGCGAGAGATTTAGCGTTCTTTTCGGAAGTGCTGAGCTCAGTCTCCAATAAATACGCCCCAACCAGGACTCGAACCTGGATGCCTAAAAGGCCAAGATTTCCAATCTTGTGCAATACCCTTATGCGATTGGGGCTTTCTTGTTTCTCCCAATTGTATTTTGCAAAATCCGTAGATTTTAGCTTATGCGATTGGGGCTTTCCTGTTTCTCCCAGAGCATATAATCTTTCCTGTTTTTAAAAGGAGAGGTTATGAAGGAGAACCTTGGTTCTTCCCATATGCGATTGGGGCTTTCCTGTTTCTCCCAATTGTATTTTGCAAAATCCGTAGATTTTAGCTTATGCGATTGGGGCTTTCTTGTTTTAGGAGAAAAATAGTCTTCTTAAATATTCTCATTAGAGTAAATGTTTTATCATCAACTTTGGTTATAATATTTAATGTTAATTGACAACAAAAAGCTTTTTCAGTTAAAATTTTATGGGCTTTAATTTGTTTTCAGGCGAAGAACCTTGGCGTAGCGAGTGTTTTATTCACCAAAGCATAAAATACTAAAATGCGTTTATCTTTATTATTCTAATCATGGAACTTAGACTGGGATTTTTATCTTCACACAACGGAACTCTTGTCAGGGCAATTGTCAATGAAATAAAATCAGGAGAGTTGGAAGCTCAAGCCAAAGTTGTAATTAGCAATAATTTAAACTCCCAAGTTCTTGAATTTTCCAGAGCAAGCAAAATTCCTAATTATTGCATAAATTCTAAAAATTCAGTTAATCCAGAAGAAGCTATATTAGAAAAATTAAAAGAACATGAAGTTAATCTTCTTTTATGCGCAGGATATATGAAAAAGGTCGAGGACATTATCATAAAAGCCTATAATAACAGGATATTAAATATTCACAGAGCTCTGCTTCCAAAATACGGCGGAGAAGGGATGTGGGGAAGGGCTGTTCATGAGGCAGTAATAGCTTCTAATGATTCTGAAACCGGCGCAACAGTTCATATAGTAAATTCAAATTATGATTCTGGCAGAATTATAGCGCAATATAAAGTTCCGAGGTATAAAAACGACACTCCAGAAACTCTTGAAAAAAGAGTTCTTAAAATAGAATGTGTTATATATTCCCAGGTTCTGCGGGACATCCAGCAAGGCTTGATAGATTTAGATGAAGATTAGTTAATATTAACCCATAAATCTTAAACAACAATCTTTTTATATAAACCTTTTCCTTCATCACTTATGTTAATACTTGGAATAGATGATGCCGGGAGAGGTCCGGTAATCGGACCGATGGCTATGGCTGGCTGTTTGCTCAACGACGAGGTTGAGAAAGAGCTTAAAAAATTAGGGGTTAAAGACAGCAAGCAGTTAACCCAAAAAAGACGCGAGATGCTCGCAGAGAAAATAAAAGAGAAAGCAGAAATCTTTGAAGTGGTTTTGATTCCGCCAAGTGAGATAGACGGCGAGAGCGAGAATAATAGGATAAAATTAAACGAAGTCGAGGCAATTGCGGCAGCAAAGATAATCAATAAAGTGAACAAAGGCTTCGGAAAAATAAAAGTTGTTGTCGATTGCCCGTCGGTAAGCATTGCCAAATGGACAGATTATCTTAAGGCAAAAATCGACAATCTTTCCAATCTTGAAATTTCCTGCGAACATAAAGCCGACATAAATCATGTAGCTGTTTCCGCAGCCTCTATTCTTGCAAAATGCGCGAGAGAAAGCGAGATGGATAAGCTAAAAAAAGAGCATGGAGAAAAAATCGGCTCTGGATATTCTTCAGATCCCTTAACAAGAAAATTTGTCGAGAATCATGTCCATACGCATAAGGATAAAGGAATATTTAGAAAAAGCTGGCTTACATGGAAAAAAGCAAGCGCGACTCTTAGCCAGAAGAAACTGGGGGATTTTTAGCTATTCTATTAATTACTAAGTAGTAACAATATAGAAAGGTTTAAAAAGTATGGATTTTTAAGGAAAGTACAATGAAATTATGTGAATCTGTAAACCCTGTTGAAGCTTACGAAGGAAGAGGCATATATGTAATGCCTAGAATTTTATCAGACGGCAGAGTGCCAATGACAGCTTCTCAATTAATGAACTATAGAATTAGTCAAAGCCAATCTTTTCCTGCTTGGAAAGATAACTGGTTTTTTGTTTCTGATTTAGTTGCCTATTCTAGAGAAGATGACGGCAAGGCTAAGTTTGTTTTAACTGTTGATAAAAATGGTAAAGTTACAGACAATGGAAGAACCGTTTTAGGCATGATTAGTCCAAGAGAAAGATTAAGTTCTGGTGCTGTTGAGCTTGGAGATAGATATGATTCTTTGAATGGCGTTGAGGTTGCAATAAGCAACTTGGGAAAAACTAATAATTATATGACACGAGACGAAATATTAGGGAACAAAGTTTGGAAAATTCTTGCAAGACATCCAGATGAGGTTCCTGCAGAATTTGCCGAAGATCCAGCGCTTCTTGGTGAGTATATTTCATGGGTTGAATCCCAGACTGGAAATAAAAATAATATGGCTGTTTATGTTGATTCTTTAGGCAAATCGCCAAAGCTTAGAGCGTGGTACGTCAGTAGGCTTGATGGCAGGTCTGATGCCAATGGCAGGGGCTATCTTGTCAATGACCTTGGTCGTTTCGTTGGAATAGCGCCAGAGGCGCCAAACGCACGAGTTTTAAGACCTACATTGGAGCAATCTTTATCTATAGTAAATCAAAACTTAGAAGGTTTGGAGTTAAGTATAAAATAAAATGAGCTTAGATTTAAATCCAGCACCGCAAACTTTTAGGGATTTTAATGGCAGAAATGTTGACCAAATGCCTAAATTAATAGCTGAAGGAAGAACTCCTTTGTCAGTTGTTGGATTAATGGAAGCAAGACTGAAATATGGAAAACAGCTTCCTGCATGGATGGATAATTATTTTGACACAGGAGATGGAGTTCTTTATCATACTGACGGAAGAATAAAAGTTGTTCATGACTCCCCACTTATAAGAGGGCTTAATTTAGAAAGCCCATTGAAAGACGGAGCTTTAGTTTTAGGTGATGGAGTTTATGATAGTGCTCAAGGACAGGAATTTGAAAGAAAAAAGCTGGAAAAATATGTTGAAAGTCCATTAAGTAAAGAACAAGTAAAGTCAAATCCTATTTGGAGAGCTTTAGCCAGAGATAATCAAGGTTTGCTTGATGAATACACTGATTTCATATTTACACAAGCTAAAGAAAGATTTGGCTATGACAAAAATATGGGGGTTTATTTGGATTCTGCTAGTGATGTTCCTAAGTTAAGGGCGTGGTGCGTCGTTAGGCTTGGTGACAGGTCTCCTGCCCGTGGCTGGGACGATCTTGCCCTTGTCAATGGTCGTTTCGTTGGAGTTAGCACCGGAGGTGCTAACGAAGCCAAGAAATAAAGTTTTGATTTATTTTTCTAGAACACATATCTTTTTATAAGACTTTTATTGATAAATTTTACCTAGTGCCAATCATTTATGATTGAAGTAAGCTAGGATATACGCCCTTTTGGAAATATTTGACAATATTTTCGACTGTAACGTTTTTAATGTTACTGTCATTAAGGCAACTAAGTTGTCATAAAATACAGCCATAACACCTAATGCGTGAAATGGCAGTGAGGAACAAAATGGATGAAAGGGCTATTTGCCCCGTGGTACGTCGATAGGCTTGATGACAGGTCTAATGCCAATGGCAGGGACAATCTTGACAATGACAATGGTCGTTTCGTTGAATATCTAAGCTTACTACTAGGTTTTATAGTAAAATGTATGATAAATTATGCTCTCTTGGAAATCTTTTCTTAGCATACAGAAAAGCAAGAAAAGGCAAAACTCAACGAAGGTATGTTAAAAGATTTGAAGAAGATTTGCTTAACAAGTTAAAATTATTACAAGAAGAATTAATCTCTCAAAGATACAATCCCCATAGACTCAAAGTTTTTATATTAAGAGATCCAAAAACAAGGAAAATATCTAAGTCCTCTTTTAGAGATCGGGTTGTTCACCATGCTTTATGCAATTTAATAGTTCCTTTATTTGAAAAATCATTTATCTATGATTCTCATGCAAATCAAATAGGAAAAGGCACGCATAAAGCCCTTGAAAGGTTTGACGAATTCAAGAGAAAAGTCTCGCTT